>NZ_JAZHLJ010000009.1:0-119740 GCF_036549495.1 Aurantimonas sp. C2-5-R2 | reverse complement strand
GCGTCACATTCACAGACGGCGTCGCCACGCAGGGCGCCGACAACCGCGCCGCTTGATCAAGCCGCGTCACCCAAAATCGGCCATAGCTCGCTTGCCCTCGACGCCCTCATGATCCGTTCGGTCCATCGTCCAATTGTCCGTTGCTCGGACGGTGGAACCTAGGGCGCCGGACACAGGCGAAAACAGCGGCGGCGATCCGCATCTGGACCAACCGCGGTTGGGACTTGGTTTACGCTCTCTTAAGTGAGGCCTGCGATGATGGCGGCAAGGAGCCAAGATGCGTACCATCCAAAAGCGACAGAGCCATATCGGCCGCTTGATCGTGCCGGCGATCACGGTCAGCTTTCTGGCCTATTTCGCGATCCATGCCCAAAGCGGACGCTATAGCCTGGAGGCAAAGGCGGCATTGAGCCGGGAGCTGGCCGAACGTGGTGCCAAGATCGACGAAGTGACTGAAGTTCGCGAACGGCTCGAGCAGCGAGTCCAGCTCCTCCACGACGGAACGCTCGAGCGCGACATGATCGACGAGCGAGCACGCCGGGCGCTCAACGTGACCACCGACGACGAGATCGTCATCCTTCGCTGACCGGCCGCGAATCCGGCCGGCCAAACGACGCCCGGCGGTGCCCTGCAAGGGGCCGTCGGATCCCCCATTCAGCCATGGCTCTACAGAGATATGCACAGTAAGGCTGTTAATTAACAGATTTTCCGTTAATTTGCTGCATGACGGCAATTAAATGGTGAATCCGTTAAACGGTTCTGCGTCGCTTGATGACGGCTGCGCTCCGTCTATACTCCCATCAGGATTTGTGGCCGCATGTCGGCAGGTCAAGACCGGGAGGCAGCATGGCGGCCAGGCAGAAGAAATCCCCCACGGCAAAAGACGCCAGCGGAGCGAGCGGTCCGCAAAAGGGCGTGCCAGCGGATTCGTCCGCCGAAATCGTCAAAACGCTTGAGCATTTCGAACCGCCCAAGCCAGCGTCCTTTTCCAAGGATCGCGAACTTCAGGCCTATCGCGACATGCTGCTGATTCGCCGCTTCGAGGAGAAGGCCGGGCAACTCTACGGCATGGGTTTCATCGGCGGCTTCTGCCATCTCTACATCGGTCAGGAGGCGGTGGTTGTCGGCATGCAAATGGCCTTGAAGGAGGGCGATCAGGTCGTCACAGGCTATCGCGATCATGGCCATATGCTCGCCACCGGCATGGAAGCGCGCGGTGTTATGGCCGAGTTGACCGGGCGTCGCAGCGGCTATTCCAAGGGCAAGGGTGGCTCGATGCACATGTTCTCGAAGGAGATGAACTTCTTCGGCGGTCACGGCATCGTTGGTGCGCAGGTCTCGATCGGCACCGGGCTTGGCTTTGCCAACCGCTACAACGGCACGGACGCGGTCGCGGTGACCTATTTCGGCGATGGCGCGGCCAACCAGGGCCAAGTCTATGAGAGCTTCAACATGGCCTCGCTGTGGAAGCTGCCGGTGATCTACGTCATCGAGAACAATCGCTACGCGATGGGAACCTCGGTCAACCGCGCCTCGGCCGAGACCAACTTCGCTCATCGCGGTCTGTCCTTCAAGATTCCGGGCATTCAGGTTGACGGAATGGACGTACGCGCCGTGAAGGCAGCGGGCGATCTTGCGGTCGAACATTGCCGCAAGGGCGACGGGCCGATCATCCTGGAGATGATGACCTATCGCTATCGCGGTCATTCCATGTCCGATCCGGCGAAATACCGCAGCCGCGACGAGGTCCAGAAGATGCGATCGGAGTCCGATCCGATCGAGCAGGTCAAGCGTCGGCTCACGGAAGACCACGCCATGTCCGATGACGATGTGAAAGCCATCGACAAGGAGGTCCGGGAGATTGTGGCCGACGCGGCGGATTTCGCCCAGAACGATCCGGAGCCGGACATCTCCGAACTGTGGACCGATATCTACGCGGATGAAATTCCGCAGACGGCCGAGTAAGGGGACCGACGATGCCGACCGAAATTTTGATGCCCGCCCTGTCCCCGACCATGGAAGAGGGCAATCTGGCCAAATGGATCAAGCAGGAAGGCGACGCCGTCGCGCCGGGCGATGTGATCGCCGAGATCGAAACCGACAAGGCGACCATGGAGGTAGAAGCCGTCGATGAGGGCAAGCTCGGCAAGATCCTGATCGAAGCCGGCACCGAGGGCGTGAAGGTCAATACGCCGATCGCGCTGTTGCTGCTCGATGGCGAGGACGCGAGTGCGCTCGAAGGCACGCCGTCCGGCGGCGGGGCGAAGAGCACCAATCAGGGTGCCGGCGCCGAATCCGAAGCTGGCGAAGCCAAGGCAAGCGAGCCGGCAGCCGAGGCGAAGGGCGACAGCATGGCGGCACGGCGCGTGCCGGCCGAGGGCAAGGCCCATCCCGAGCTGGAGGACGATACCGGCGGGTTCGGCCAGGAGATTCCCGAAGGCACCGAAATGGTGGCGACGACGGTGCGCGAAGCGTTGCGCGACGCGATGGCCGAGGAGCTGCGCCGCGACGAGACCGTCTTCGTCATGGGCGAGGAGGTCGCAGAGTATCAGGGCGCTTACAAGATCACCCAGGGGTTGCTCGACGAATTCGGCGCGCGGCGGGTCGTCGATACGCCGATCACCGAGCACGGCTTTGCCGGTCTCGGCGTTGGCGCCGCGTTCGCGGGGTTGCGGCCGATCGTCGAGTTCATGACCTTCAACTTCGCCATGCAGGCGATCGACCAGATCATCAATTCGGCGGCCAAGACGCTGTACATGGCCGGTGGCCAGATGGGCTGCCCGATCGTCTTTCGTGGGCCGAACGGCGCGGCTGCGCGCGTCGCCGCCCAGCACAGTCAGGACTACGCCGCCTGGTATAGCCATATACCTGGCCTCAAAGTGGTGCAGCCCTACACGGCCGCGGACGCCAAGGGACTTCTGAAATCCGCGATCCGCGATCCCAATCCGGTGATTTTCCTCGAGAACGAAATCCTCTACGGCCAGTCTTTCGACATTCCGAAGATCGACGACTGGACTGTGCCGATCGGCAAGGCGCGCATCCACAGGAAGGGCACCGACGTCACCATCGTCTCCTTCAGCATCGGCATGACCTATGCAATCAAGGCCGCCGAGGAATTGGCCAAGGAGGGCATCGATGCCGAGATCATCGATCTTCGCACCATCCGGCCGATGGACATCGACACCGTCATTCGCTCGGTGAAGAAGACCAATCGCTGCGTCACGGTGGAGGAGGGCTGGCCGCAGGGCTCGATCGGCTCGCACATCGCGTCCGAATTGATGGTCCGCGCCTTCGACCACCTCGACGCGCCGGTTCTTAAGGTCTGCGGCAAGGACGTGCCGATGCCTTATGCGGCCAATCTGGAAAAACTGGCGCTACCGTCGGTCAAGGAAGTGATCGACGCGGTCAAGTCCGTCACGTATCGGGATTGACGCGATGCACGGCGAGACCGCGAACATCGGATTGAACGAGGCTGGCGATAGCCTCGTGATCGTCCAGGATGTCGATGTCTCACCGGCCTCGGTGTGGGACTGCCTGACCGAGCCCGAATGTTTCAAGACTTGGTGGCGCGAGGAGCTGGAATTCGAGCCAAAGCACGGCGGTCGCTTCCTGGAACCCTGGAAAGATCCGTCGGGACGGCAACGGACCACGCGCGCGAAGGTCACAGCCTATCATCCCCCACGCGGCTTCGTCATGGTTTGGGCCGACGAGGACTGGGACTTCGACACCGTGGTCTCGGTCACGCTCGAACAGCGGGGGAGCGGCACCCGCGTCACGATCGAACATCAGGGCTGGCAAGCGGCGCCGGAAGCCGAGCGCGCCACGTTGCTGCTCGACCACCGTAATGGCTGGTCGGCGCATGTCGCCAAGCTGGCAGCCCACGCACAAGAACACGACGCCCGGCGTAAGGGCCATTGAGGAGACGTTCCGGATGCCGATCAACGTGACGATGCCCGCGCTTTCACCGACCATGGAAGAGGGCAACCTCGCCAAATGGCTGGTCAAGGAGGGCGACCAGGTGTCTTCCGGCGACATCATCGCCGAGATCGAGACCGACAAGGCGACGATGGAGGTCGAGGCCGTCGACGAGGGCACTGTCGCCAAGATTGTCGTCGCGGCCGGCACCGAGGGCGTCAAGGTCAACGAGATCATCGCCATCCTCGCCGCCGACGGCGAGAGCGCCGAGGACGCCGCGGCGGGCGGGGGCGCTGCGAGTGGTGAGAAGGCGTCTCAAGGCAATGGACAGGCCGGCGCGATCAAAGCCGATCCGCAGGCCGACGCGGCGGTCACGGGCTCTGAGGCCGATGCGAAAGACGCTGCGATGCGCGCCGACAGTCGGGCGCAGGGTGGGGGCGAGCCAGCGGCTTCCAATGGCGCCAAGGGCGAGCGCGTTTTCGCCTCGCCGCTGGCGCGGCGGCTAGCCAAGGACGCCGGCATCGATATTGGCACCGTCGAAGGCTCCGGCCCGCGTGGCCGGGTCGTGAAGACCGACGTGGAAGCCGCGGCCAAGGGCGGCGCCAGGAAGGCGGCTCCGGCAGAAACGGGCGCGGCGGCCGCGCAGCCGGCGGCTGCTCCGATGGCCAAGGCCGCTAGCGACGAGTCCATCCTCAAGCTCTTCGAAGAAGGCTCCTACGAAAAGGTGCCGCACGACGGTATGCGCAAGACCATCGCCAAGCGCCTCGTCGAAGCAAAGACGACGATCCCGCATTTCTATCTGACGATCGACTGCGAACTCGACGCGCTGCTGGCGCTGCGCAAACAGCTCAACGACGCCGCGCCGACGATCAGGGGCGAAGCCGGCGACCGTCCCGCCTATAAGCTGTCGGTCAACGACATGATCATCAAGGCGATGGCGCTGGCCCTCAAGGCCGTTCCGACGGCCAACGTTTCCTGGACCGAGGCGGCGATGCTCCAGCACAAGCATGCCGATGTCGGCGTCGCGGTGTCGATCGAGGGCGGCCTGATCACGCCGATCATCAGGCGGGCGGAGGAAAAGACCCTCTCTGCGATTTCCAACGAGATGAAGGATCTGGCCAAGCGCGCTCGTACGCGCAAACTGAAGCCGGAAGAGTACCAGGGCGGCACCACGGCGGTGTCCAATCTCGGCATGTTCGGCATCAAGGACTTTGCCGCGGTCATCAACCCGCCGCACGCGACGATCCTGGCTGTGGGGGCCGGTGAGCAGCGGGCGGTGGTGAAGAACGGCGCCGTCACGGTGGCAACGGTGATGAGCGCGACACTGTCCACGGATCACCGGGCGGTCGACGGAGCGTTGGGCGCTGAGTTGATCGGGGCGTTTAAGCAGCTGATCGAAAACCCAATGTCGATGCTGGTTTGAGGCGATGCAAATCGCATCCTTCCATGGCGTGCGAGGCCGTCGAGTCGCACTGGTCGCAGCCTTGGGGTGCCGGATCGGCGTTTTCGAGATGGCGGCGGCACTGGCAGGGGGTGCGAGTGAATCCGGCACGTTCGATTTCATCGACATGACGCTACTTTACGGGGGCGACGGTCCCGAGGATCCTTCCGTGCAGGTCGAATATCTCGCGCCCGGCGGGTCCGCTTCGGTGTGGTCGTCGAGCCTGGGCGCAAAGATCGTTGTTGCGGATTGGAGTGTGGACGGTCTCGAACTGTGCCTGAGCTATCCTCCTGAAACGATCGGACCGAGCCAGACGAACACTCTCGTGATGTGCGAGCAGACGGCCATCATCGCCGAACGCGTCCTCGATTCGGCACGCGGGGATATCTTCCGACTGTCCGAGCGCTCCGAGGCGCCTGTCGAGTTGACTCCGGACGTGCGCAGCCTGGAAGACGTGACGAAATTGCTGGACGGACGGTAGAGGGCGGAGACAATGGTTTGATGAAGACGGTACTGTGCTACGGCGACTCGCTGACCTGGGGCTATGACTCCGAAACCGGATTGCGGCACGCCTTCGATGACCGCTGGCCGAATGTCCTGGCCAAAGCGCTCGGCGATGATGTCGTGATCATCACCGACGCCCTGAACGGCCGTACCACGGTGTTCGACGACCAGATGGTGATGGCCGAGCGCAATGGGGTGAAGACGATCGCCACCGCGCTCGGCGCGCATCAGCCACTCAATCTCGTCATCCTCATGCTGGGAACAAACGACCTCAAGCGCCACACCGGTGGAGGCAGGGTGTTCGAGTCACGCCAGGGCATGGAGCGGCTGGTCGAGATCGTCCAAGGGTTCCCATATCAGCGTGGCTATGCGGCGCCGCAAATACTGATCGTCGCCCCGCCCATGTTCTGCGAAACGATGGAGCCCGACTTTGCCTTGCTATTCGGCCATGGCGTCGAGGAAACGCAGCATTTCCGCTCGGCCTTTACCAAGGTGGCAGAAGAATATGGCTGCGCTTTCTTCGATGCGTCCGAGGTCTGCGAGACGACTGAATTGGACGGAGTGCATCTTTCCGCCGCGCACACCCGCGCTCTCGGCGAGGAACTGGTCGAGCCGGTGAGAGCGATATTGAACGAAGCCGACAAGGCGTCTCACTCCGCCCGTCCGGCTGAGGAGACGACCAATGGCTGATACCTACGATATCCTGATCATCGGCGGCGGCCCTGGCGGCTACGTCGCGGCGATCCGGGCGGCGCAACTCGGGTTCAAGACTGCCGTCGTGGAGCGCGAGCACCTCGGCGGCATCTGTCTCAACTGGGGCTGCATCCCGACCAAGGCGCTTCTGCGCTCGGCGGAGATATTCCACTATGCCGAGAACGCCAAGGACTACGGACTGACGATCGCCAAGCCCGGTTTCGATATCGCCGCGGTGGTCAAGCGCTCGCGCGGCGTTTCGGCGCAGCTCAACGGCGGCGTCGGCTATCTGATGAAGAAGAACAAGATCGACGTCATCTGGGGCGAAGCGAAGATCACCAAGGCCGGGAAGGGCGCGCCTGTCGAGGTGTCGGTCGGCAAGATGAAGAAGCCGGCGGTGGAGCCGCAGAACCCGGTACCGAAGGGCGTGCTCGGGGAGGGGACCTACAAGGCCAAGCACGTGATCGTCGCCACCGGCGCGCGGCCGCGCGTTCTGCCGGGCATCGAGCCGGACGGAGATCGCATCTGGACCTATTTCGAGGCGATGAAGCCAGCGTCGATGCCCAAATCGCTCATCGTCATGGGCTCGGGCGCGATCGGCATCGAATTCGCCTCCTTCTACCGCACGATGGGTGCCGAGGTGACGGTCGTCGAACTGCTGCCGCAGATCATGCCGGTCGAGGATGCCGAGATTGCGGGCGTCGCCCGCAAGCAACTGGAGAAGCAGGGCCTCAAGATCCTCACCGAGGCCAAGGTCTCGAAGGTGACGAAATCCGGGCAGGGCGTCGAGGTGACCGTCGAAACCAAGGGGGGCAAGACCGAGATTCTGAAGGCCGAGCGGCTCATCTCGGCCGTCGGCGTCCAGTGCAACATCGATGGACTAGGGCTCGAGGAGGCCGGCGTGGCGATCGAGCGGGGCGTGGTCAAGATCGACGGCTTCGGCCGGACCAATGTCGAGGGCATCTATGCCATCGGCGATGTGGCCGGACCGCCGATGCTGGCCCACAAGGCCGAGCATGAGGGGACGATCTGCGTCGAGAAGATCAAGGGGATGGATGTTCACCCCATGAAGACGACGCAGATCCCCGGCTGCACCTATTGCCAGCCGCAGGTCGCCTCGGTGGGCCTGACGGAAGCCAAGGCCAAGGAGGCCGGCCGCGAAGTCAAGGTCGGGCGCTTTAACTTCAAGGGCAACGGCAAGGCGATCGCGCTGGGCGAGCCCGAGGGGCTGGTGAAGACCGTGTTCGACGCCAAGACCGGCGAGTTGCTCGGTGCGCACATGGTCGGCGCGGAGGTGACCGAACTGATCCAGGGCTTCGTCATTGCCATGGGCCTCGAGACCACCGAGGAAGAGCTGATGCACTCCGTCTTCCCGCATCCGACCTTGTCGGAAATGATGCACGAGAGTGTCCTCGATGCCTATGGCAAGGTTATCCACATGTGAGACGCAGGCTTGGCCCAATTCCAAAGTCGCTTCGTCTGCGGCAGCGGATCACGGCGTTCGCGACCGACATCCACATTGTCGGCAAGAAAGCGGCCTCTCGGCGCTGCGGAACCCGGAAAATCCCGGGCCGATCACCGTCTTTCACAAAAAATGCAACGGTGAGCTTGGCAAAGATCAATTCGCCCTATCTTCATCAAAACAAAAACTTGATGGAGATTCGTATGAGTTGGCTTGCAGCAATTATCGTCGGCGGCATCGCTGGTTGGTTGGCCGAAAAGGTCATGAAGAGCGACATGGGTCTCTTCATGAATATTATTCTCGGGATCGTCGGCGCCATCGTCCTGAACCTGATCCTCGGACTTACGGGTCTGGTCGATTTCCAGGCAGGCGCGTCGTTCTCGTTCTCCTATCTGATCGTGGGCTTCATCGGCGCCTGCTTGTTGATCTTCATCTTCCGCGCGGTTCGCGGTCGCACATAGCAGCCAAGCGCTTCGGCGCGTTGCAACGGTGCCGAGGCGAGGCTAAGTAAGTCGCATGGTCACCGTGCTCGATAATCGCCGGCCGGCCGGGGAGACTCCCCGGCCGCGGCATCCCGAAAAAGCCCATCGTCCGGATCAGACGGCCAGTCTGAAGAAGCCGGACTGGATTCGCGTCAAGGCGCCGGTGTCTAAGGGCTATTACGAAACCCGCGAAATCACCCGTTCCAATAATCTGGTGACGGTTTGCGAGGAAGCCGGCTGTCCCAATATCGGCGGCTGCTGGGAAAAGAAGCACGCGAGCTTCATGATCATGGGCGGGATTTGCACCCGTGCCTGCGCCTTCTGCAACGTTGCCACCGGACTGCCTAAGGCGCTTGACCAAAGCGAACCGGAGAGTGTCGGACGTGCCGTGGCTGCGATGGGGCTGGCCCACGTCGTTATCACCTCGGTCGACCGCGACGATCTGCCCGACGGCGGCGCGGAACACTTCGTCAAGACGATCCGCGCGATCCGCGCCATCGCGCCGGGAACGACGATCGAGATCCTGACGCCAGATTTCCTGCGCAAGCCGGGCGCGCTCGAAGCGGTGGTGGCCGCCAAGCCCGACGTCTTCAACCACAATCTGGAAACGGTGCCGTCGAACTATCTGACGGTTCGGCCTGGAGCCCGCTACTTCCATTCGATCCGCCTCTTGCAGCGGGTCAAGGAACTCGATCCGACGATGTTCACCAAATCCGGCATCATGGTCGGTCTCGGCGAGGAGCGGAACGAAGTGCTGCAATTGATGGACGATCTGAGGACGGCCGACGTCGATTTCCTCACCATCGGGCAATATCTGCAGCCGACCAAGAAGCACCACGCAGTGATGCGCTTTGTTACTCCGGAAGAGTTCACGTCCTTTGAGACCGTGGCGCTGGCGAAAGGCTTCCTCGTGGTCGCGTCCAGCCCGCTGACCCGCTCGTCGCATCATGCCGGCGAAGATTTCGACCGGCTCAAAGCGGCGCGCCTTGCCCGCGAGGCCGCAGCCTAATATTGCGGAACCATGGCAAAGTTCGAGACGACGCGCCATGTGCGCCATAGCCCAGACGAAATGTTCGCGCTCGTCGCGGATGTCGAAAAATATCCGGAATTCCTGCCGCTCTGCCAGCAGTTGGTCGTGCGCTCCCGACGGGAGAAAGACGGCAAGACCTTGCTCGTGGCCGACATGACGGTCGCCTACAAGATGGTTCGGGAAACCTTCTCGACGCAGGTTCTACTCAAGCCCGCCGAACGCCGGATCGATGTCAAATATGTCGACGGGCCGTTCCGCTATCTCGACAATCGTTGGACCTTCGAGGCAGCCAGCGACGGCGGCTGTGACGTCAATTTCTTCATCGAATACGAGTTCAAGAGTCGGACGCTCGGCCTTTTAATGGGATCGATGTTCGACTTTGCCTTTCGGCGGTTCGCCAAGGCATTCGAGGAGCGCGCCGACGCAGTCTACGGTTTCGATACCCGCCCGGCCGATTCTCAGCAGGCCGGTTGATCTCTCACCGCTTCCAGCAATAGATCGAGCGCCACCCTGACGCTGGCGCCTCGGATAGCCGAACGGCCAAGGTCACCGAAACGTTTTTCGACGTGTCGTGTCATACCGTTGCCCGCGCATGCGAAATGCACCAGGCCGACGGGCTTTGCCGACGAACCGCCACCTGGACCGGCGATGCCGGTGACGGATATGGCGACATCCGCGTTCGAGGCTCGCAAGGTACCTTCCGCCATCTGACGCGCGACGGTTTCCGACACAGCGCCGTCGGCCGCGAGACTTTCCGGATCAACACCGATCATCGCGATTTTGGCCTCGTTCGAGTAGGTTACAAACCCGCGGTCAAGGACAGCCGAAGACCCGGCGATATCCGTCAGGGCTGCCGCGATCATCCCGCCCGTGCAGGACTCGGCGGTGGCAATTTTCAGGCCGCGCGCGGTGTAGGCCTCGATGACCCTGCGGGCCTTGTCGGCGATCTCGCCCGCTTCTTCCGTCACGCGCTTTCCCCGTAAGCGACACTCGCCGTGGCGATCGCCGCAATGCCCTCTCGTCGCCCGACGAAGCCGATGGTTTCGTTGGTCGTCGCCTTGACCGAGACCCGATCGAGGCCGATCCCTGTCATTTCCGCGATCGCCTCACGCATCGTCTCACGATGGGGCGCGATCGTCGGCGCCTCGCAGATCAGCGACACATCGGCATTCATGATCCGCCCCCCCTTCGCGCGCACGATCTCCACAGCCTTCGCCACGAAGATATGCGACGGCGCGCCCCGCCATTGCGGATCGCTGGGCGGGAAATGATCGCCGATGTCGCCCGCGCCGCAGGTGGCGAGCAGGGCGTCGGTGAGCGCGTGCAGCCCGACATCGGCATCGGAATGTCCAGACAGCGCGCGATCATGGGCGATCCGCACGCCGCACAGGGTTACATGGTCGCCATCGACCAGCTGGTGGACGTCATAGCCATTGCCGGTTCTGACATCGATCATGCCCGGAGCTCTCCTCAATCGTTCGTCGGCCAAGGCGATATCACGCGCGGTCGTCAGTTTCACATTGTCGGACGAACCGTCGACGAGCCGCACGGCCAGCCCGGCCCATTCGGCAATCGAGGCGTCGTCCGTGAAATCGGTGCGGCCAGACCGCGCGGCCCGCTCGTGCGCGTCACGAATCGGGCCGAAGGGAAAGCCCTGCGGCGTCTGGGCGGCAAACAGCTGCCGCCGGTCGACCGTCGCGGCGATCAGGCCAGCCTCCGCACCACGTTTCAGGGTATCCGCGACGGGCAGTGCCGGGATGGCGCCGACGGTATCGGAGAGAGCCGCCAGCGTTCGATCGATCAGCGCCGCGTCGACGAAGGGGCGCACGGCGTCATGGATGAGGACGCGATCCGGCGGGGCCTCGGCCAGGGCAGCCAGTCCAAGACGCACCGATTCCTGGCGCGTCGAACCGCCTATGACGATTTGTAAGTCGTCGTCGCCATCGGTCCCGAGAGCCTTCCGCAGCAGCTCACGGTCGCCGGGGTGGATGACCAGGACGAGGCGATCGATGGCTGGATGCGAACGGAGATTATCGAAGGTTCGAACCAGAATGGACCGCCCCGCGATGTGGCGATATTGTTTCGGCCCTTCATGGGATTGGCCGGCCCGTTCGCCGCGCCCCGCGGCAACGACGATCGCCGCGACAGTGGGTTTCATTCTGGCGATCCTTCCCTTGTGTCGCCCCAGTCTGGATCACAGATGAGGGCGACTTCGCAAGTGCAATATGCTTGTCTTTTGAGCACGCCTCTATAAAGTGCAACCCAATGATGCGAGAATCGACACAACCTGGAAAGAGCTCCGAAGCCGGCGCTTGGCGATCAACCCCGCGCGGTGTCGAGCAACCGCTGTCGGTTGGGCCTAACCGCTTGGATAACCGCGTCTTCCTGGCTCCTTTGTCAGGTATTTCCGACGTGGCATTTCGTCGTCTCGCGCGCCGATTCGGCGCCGGGCTGGTTGTATCCGAAATGGTCGCCAGCGGCGAATTCGTCAAAGGTTGCGACGCGAGTGCGATGCGGGCGATGCGAGACGGATCGGGCACCCATGCCGTCCAACTCGCCGGCCGCGATCCGAAATGGATGCACCAGGCGGCCGAACGGCTGGCGGATCTCGGCGTCGACATCATCGATATCAACATGGGCTGTCCGGCGAAAAAAGTCGTCGGCGGATTGTCCGGCTCGGCACTGATGCGCGAGCCTGATCTCGCCTTGCGGATCGTCGAAGCGACCGTCGCCGGTGCCGGCGATATCCCGGTGACGCTGAAGATGCGGCTTGGTTGGGATCGGGCCTCGATCAACGCTCCCGAACTTGCTGCGAGGGCCGAGGCGGCGGGCGTCCGGATGATCACGGTGCATGGGCGAACCCGCGCCGATTTCTATGAAGGAAAGGCCGACTGGCCGGCGATCGCAGCGGTGCGGGACGCGGTTACCGTGCCGGTCGTCGCCAATGGCGATCTTGCCCGTTCGGATCAACTGGACCCGATGCTGACAGCGAGCCGGGCAGATGCCGTCATGATCGGTCGCGGGGCGCAAGGACGGCCCTGGCTGCCGGGGCTTCTCGTCGGCAGGGTTGGCTTGAAGGACTTGTCCGCCATTCGCCTGTCCGATCTCGTCGAGGAGCACTACGATATGATGCTGGCCCATTACGGCCTAAATGTCGGCGTCCGCCATGCGCGAAAGCATCTGGGCTGGTACCTTGACCGTTTCGGCGCAGGCGGCGTCGAGCCGATTTCGGCGGCGGATAGAGCGTCGGTCATGGCAGGCCGTGAACCGGCGGCTATCGTCGCCTGTCTGAGGCGCCTGTTCGGCGACGCCCGCCTGTCCGATGTGGAGCCGACCTTCCGGCATGACCTCTTTCGCGATGCGGCCTGACCGGTGACGATCCCGTTCGATTCTCCAGCCGTTGCGTTTGAACACACGCGTATCCTGAATGCCTTGCCGCATCCCGTCGTCGTTCTCGACCGCGAAGGGTATTTTCGGTTCGCCAATTCCGATGCCGAGCAGTTCTTTTCGGCCGGCATGGCCAGTCTCGCCAAACGGCGCATTCAGGACTTCGTGCCGGGGGACAGCCCGCTCTTCGCGCTGATCGAGCAGGTCCGACAGCAGCAGGGACGAATCAGCGAGTATCGCGTCGACCTTTCCTCGCCACGTCTCGGCGGCGAACGGCTGGTGGATCTGTACGTCTCGAATTTACCGGACGAGCCCGACCTCGTCGTGGTGATGATCCAGCTGCGCTCCATTGCGGAGAAGATGGACCGCCAGCTGACCCACCGATCCGCCGCTCGATCCGTCACCGGGCTGGCGGCCATGCTCGCCCATGAAATCCGCAACCCGCTGTCCGGGATCAAGGGCGCGGCGCAACTCCTGGCCACCTCGGCCAGCGACGAAGATCGAGGTTTGACTCGGCTGATCCAGGAGGAGAGCGACCGGATCGTCAAGCTGGTCGACCGGATGGAGGTGTTCTCCGACCAGCGGCCGATCGAGCGATCGGCGGTGAACATTCACTCGGTCTTGGAGCACGTGAAGATGCTCGGCAAAAGCGGCTTTGCCCGGGATATCAAGATCGCCGAGCTTTACGACCCCTCGCTGCCGGCGGTCCTGGCCAACCGGGACCAGCTGGTGCAGGTCTTTCTCAACCTCCTGAAGAATGCGGCGGAAGCGGTAAATGGTCGCGAGGACGGCGAAATCCGCCTTTCGTCCGCCTTCAAGCCTGGCGTCCGGCTGTCGGTTCCCGGCACCAAGGACCGCGTCACCTTACCGTTGGAATTCGCTGTGGAAGACAACGGCGCCGGAGTCCCCGATGACCTCCGCCAGCACATCTTCGATCCCTTCGTGACGACCAAGCCGAGCGGTTCCGGCCTTGGACTTGCCCTGGTCGCGAAGATCGTCGGCGATCATGGCGGGGTCATCGAATGCGAGTCGCAGCCGGGGCACACGATCTTCCGCGTTCTGATGCCGGCCTGGCGCGAAGCGCGAACTCCCGACGAGCAGGATCTGCCTGTCGGAACGGAAATCTGAGGACACGGGAATGAGTATGCAGATCCTCGTCGCCGACGATGACTCGGCCATCCGCACGGTGGTCTCGCAGGCGCTGATGCGCGCCGGGTTCGAGGTGCGCGTCACCTCGAACATCGCGACGCTGTGGCGGTGGATTTCGGCGGGTGAGGGCGATCTGGTCATCACCGACGTTCTCATGCCCGACGGCAACGCCTTCGACACGCTTCCGCGGATCAAGAACTCACGACCGGACCTGCCGGTGATCGTCATGAGCGCGCAGAACACCTTCATGACGGCCATCAAGGCGTCGGAGAAGGGCGCCTACGACTACATTCCCAAGCCCTTCGATCTGACCGAACTCGTTGCGATCGTGCGCCGCGCGCTGTCCGAACCGAGGCCCGGGGCCAAGACGGGCGCGCCGGAAGAACTCCAGGACTCGATGCCGCTGGTGGGCCGTTCGCCGGCGATGCAGGACATCTACCGCGCGCTGGCCCGGATGATGCAGACCGATCTCACGGTGACGATCACGGGTGAATCGGGCACCGGCAAGGAGCTCGTCGCCCGTGCGCTTCACGACTATGGACGGCGGCGCAAGGGGCCGTTCGTCGCTATCAACATGGCGGCTATCCCGCGCGAGTTGATCGAATCCGAGCTTTTCGGTCATGAGAAGGGGGCTTTTACCGGGGCGCAGGCCCGCACCAGCGGCCGTTTCGAGCAGGCCGAAGGCGGAACGCTGTTTCTGGACGAGATCGGCGACATGCCGATGGAAGCGCAAACCCGACTTCTGCGGGTGCTCCAACAGGGCGAATATACGATCGTCGGAGGGCGCACGCCGATCGCCACCGACGTGCGTATCGTGGCCGCCACCAACAAGGATCTGCGCCAGTTGATCGGGCGGGGGCTGTTTCGCGAGGACCTGTTCTACCGTCTCAACGTGGTGCCGCTGCGGTTGCCGCCGATGCGCGAACGCATCGAGGATCTGGCCGATCTCGCGCGGCATTTCTTTGCCCAGGCCGAAAAGGAGGGGCTGCCGCGAAAATCGCTGAGCCAGGGCGCGCTCGACGTCATGCGCCGCTACCCGTGGCCCGGCAACGTCCGCGAGCTCGAAAACCTCGTTCGCCGCCTGTCCGCGCTCTATCCACAAGACGAGATATCGGCCGAATTGGTGGAACACGAATTGTCCAATGATGCCCCCAGTTCCCCGGGCATCGACAGCGATAGCGACAGGCCGATCGATCTCAGCGCGGCGGTGGAACGTTATCTCTCCGACTATTTCGCGTCGTTCGGGGATGGTCTGCCCCCGCCAGGTCTGCATGAGAGGATCTTGCGAGACGTGGAGTATCCGCTGATCGCGGCAGCTCTCGCGGCAACACGCGGAAATCAGGTCCGGGCGGCCGATCTGTTGGGCGTCAACCGAAATACCCTGCGCAAGAAAATCCGCGATCTCGACATTTCTGTCGTCCGCTTGATCAGATAACTGGATATCTGCCGAATTTCGTTGCAGATTAGACACAATCCGTTGCTGTGTGGCAACGTGATCATCATTTGCGGCGAATCATGACTTCTAACCCGGTGCAATCAGAAGGCGAGATTCCGTTCCTGTTGGAACGGCGGCGATTCATGCTTGTTCCGGGCCTTCTGGCCGTCGTTGGGGCACTGGTGACGGGGGCGATCTCCTTCGTCGTCCTCATGGGACTGACGCCGATCGCGCCGACGGACACGATCGTGACCATCGCGACCGTCGTCAACGGCGCCTTCGTGTTGATCCTCTGCCTTTTGATCGGGCGGGAAGTCATGCGCATGGTCCGGGCGCGGCGGCAGGGAAAGGCCGCGTCGCGTCTGCACGTTCGCATCGTCTTGCTGTTTTCCATCGTCGCTGCGCTGCCGGCGCTGCTAGTGGCGATCGTGGCCGGTATCACGCTCGATCTCGGCCTTGATCGCTGGTTCGAGATTCGCACCCGCACCATTGTCGAATCCTCGATCAGCGTGGCGCGGGCCTATGTCAACGAGAACGCCCGCAACCTTCAGGGCTCAACTTTGTCGATGGCCTACGATCTGGATCAGCAACGGCGGTTGTTTGGTCTCGATCCGACCGGCTTCCAGAATCTGATGACCGATCAGGCCAAGGGGCGCTCCCTGCTCGGGGCGCAGCTTTTGCGGCCGGACGGCACGCCATTCCTGGCAGCTGACGTCGCGGTCGAACGCCCGCTGCCGGTCCCCCCGGACGACGCTTTGAAACAGGCGGCGGAAGGCAACCTCGTCTTCATCCCCCCCGGCGTCACCAACCTCGTTGGCGCGATCATCAAACTGCGGCAGATCGCGAATGTCTATCTCTACACCGTGCGCGCCGTCGACCCGGAGGTGATCGCCGCGCTGCGGTTGATGGAGGAACGGTCGGCGGAATATTCGAGCCTCCAGTCCAATCGCTTCGGCCTCCAGCTGGCCTTCGCGCTTTTGTATCTGGGGATCACGCTGATCGTCCTGTTGTCGGCGATCTGGACCGGAATCGGCGTCGCCGACCGGCTCGTCCGACCGATCCGGATGCTGATGGGCGCGGCCGATGAGGTCAGCGACGGCAATCTGTCCATATCGGTTCCCGTGCGCGCGTCTGACGGCGACGTCGGATCCCTGTCGAACACATTCAACAACATGATCCTGCAGCTTCGCAGCCAGCGTTCGGAACTGGTTCACGCCAAGGATGTTATCGACGAACGCCGCCGCTTCACCGAGGCCGTTCTGTCCGGCGTGACCGTCGGAGTGATCGGTGTCGAACGGGATGGCACGGCGACGATGGTCAATCCGTCGGCCGAGCGCATTCTCGATGTGGAATCTCGGCTCGTGGTGGGCCGAAATCTTGATGAGACGTTTCCGCTCATCGGCAGGATTTACCGCGCCGCGTCGATATCCTCGCGGCCGGAGTATCAAGAGGAAGTCAAACTGCGCATCCGCGACCGAGAAAGGACCCTGGCGATCCGGATCACGTCCTCCGAGGCAGGGGAGGAGGCCCAGTCGAGCGTGGTGACGATCGACGACATCACCGACCTTGTCGAGGCTCAGCGCTCGTCAGCCTGGGCAGACGTCGCGCGTCGTATTGCCCATGAGATCAAGAACCCGCTCACCCCGATCCAACTGTCCGCGGAACGCATCCGGCGTCGATACGGAAAACGCGTTGAGGACGATCGCGAAGTCTTCGACCGGTGCATCGAAACGATCGTGCGGCAGGTCTCCGATATCGGCCGCATGGTCGACGAATTCTCCACCTTCGCGCGGATGCCGAAGCCGAAGATGGAAGCCAAGGACCTTCGCGAAGCGCTGCGCGAGGCGGTCTTCATGCGCGAAATGGGCGACCACGGGATCGCCTTCGAGGCCAATATTCCAGATCAACCCATGCTCGGTTCCTATGACATACGGTTGCTGTCACAAGCGTTTGGAAATTTAGTGAAGAACGCGGTCGAGGCGCTCGAGGCAACCGAGGATATCGAGGGTCGCATCGTCATCCGGGCGGAGCCGGGCCTGGACCGCCACATCGTCGAAATCATCGACAACGGTCGCGGATTTCCGCGCGAGGATCGAGATCGTCTGCTTGAGCCCTACATGACGACACGCGAGAAGGGTACAGGGCTCGGCCTGGCGATCGTCCGGAAGATTATCGAGGATCACGGCGGAACCATCGCCCTCGACGATGCGCCGGACCAGCCTCAAGGCGCATTGGTACGTATCACCTTGCCGGCGATGGAAACTGCCGTCGAGCCGAACGAAGAAGAGACGGAAGAAAGGACAGGTGAGATCGATGGCATCGGACATCTTGATCGTCGATGACGAAGCCGACATCCGCGAACTGGTAGCGGGAATCCTCGAGGACGAGGGTCATGAAACGCGAACAGCTGGCGGCTCGGATGCGGCGCTTCAGTCGATCGCCGACCGGGTGCCGCGGCTTATCTTTCTGGATATCTGGCTGCAAGGCAGCCGGCTGGACGGACTTGATCTCCTCGATGCGATCAAGGCGCAGCATCCCGAAGTTCCCGTCGTTATGATTTCCGGACACGGCAATATCGAGACGGCGGTGTCGGCGATCCGCCGGGGCGCCTATGATTACATCGAAAAGCCGTTCAAAGCCGATCGGCTGATTCTCGTCGCCGAAAGGGCGCTGGAGACCTCGAAGTTGAAGCGCGAGGTTTCCGAACTGCGCCGACGTTCGTCCGATTTCGCCGAATTGATCGGCAAGTCGCATCCGATGAACCAGTTACGGACGCTGATCGAGCGGGTCGGCCCGACCAACAGCCGGGTGATGATCCTTGGCGCCTCGGGTTCCGGCAAGGAAATGGTGGCGCGCGCGATCCACGCCGGGTCGAGCCGCGCCGACGGGCCCTTTGTCGCTCTCAACGCGGCCGCCATCATGCCCGATCGCATGGAGGTGGAGCTCTTCGGCACGGAGACACCGCCGGGGGTCGAGCGCAAGGTCGGGGCGCTCGAGGAAGCCCATGGTGGCGTCTTGTATCTCGACGAGGTTGGCGACATGCCGCGCGAGACCCAGAACAAGATCCTGCGCGTTCTTACCGAGCAGACGTTCGAGCGGGTCGGCGGCTCCAAGCGGGTGAAGGTTGACGTTCGGATCATTTCGTCGACGGCGCAGAATCTGGAATCGATGATCGCCGACGGAATATTCCGCGAGGATCTCTACCATCGGCTCGCCGTTGTCCCGATTGTCGTGCCCCCGCTCGCCGACCGGCGCCAGGATATTCCGCTGCTCATGGAGGCCTTCATGACGCAGATCAGCGAGCAGACCGGCATCAAGCCGAAGGCCATCAGCCCCGAAGCGATGGCGGTCTTGCAGTCCAGCGACTGGCCAGGAAACGTCCGGCAATTGCGCAACAATGTCGAACGGCTGATGATCCTGTCCAGGGAGGGCGATGCGGAAACGCAGATCTCGGCGGACATGCTGCCACGTGAGGTCGGCGAAATGCTGCCGCGCACACCCAGTCAGTCGGATGGCCAGATCCTGGCCCTGCCGCTGCGCGACGCGCGCGAAGTGTTCGAGAAGGAGTATCTCGTCGCGCAGATCAATCGCTTCGGCGGCAATATCTCTCGCACCGCGGAGTTCGTCGGCATGGAGCGGTCTGCTTTGCACCGTAAGTTGAAGTCGCTTGGCATCTGACGACGTGGACCGACGCGCACCTATGGACGGGAACGGCGGATGGCGCCGCGTTCTCCCCGGCGGATGATAGGCAACATGGGGCCTCGGCAGACCCGGAATCCTTTGCGCAAAACCTCTCAAGCCGATATGGACGCCTGTGGTGATCGGCTCGCGGGTCGGCAAAAGAGGCGCATTCCATGAGAGTGGTGATTTGTGGCGCGGGCCAGGTCGGCTATGGCATCGCCGAGCGCCTTGCATCCGAACGCAATGACGTGTCGGTGATCGACACGTCGCGGTCGCTCGTCCAGGCGATCCGCGACAATCTCGATGCTCGCGGCTTCGTCGGCCACGGGGCTCATCCGGACGTGCTGGCCGAGGCCGGCGCCGAGCAGGCGGACATGATCATCGCGGTGACCTTGCATGATGAGGTCAACATGGTGGCCTGCCAGGTCGCCCATTCGCTGTTCAATGTTCCGACCAAGATCGCGCGCATCCGGTCCCAGAGCTATTTGCGTTCGCATTGGCAGGATCTGTTCTCGACCGATAACATGCCCATCGACGTCATCATTTCCCCGGAGGTCGAGGTCGGCGAGATGGTGCTGCGACGGATCGCCCTGCCTGGGGCGATGGATGCCGTGCGTTTTGCCGACGATACGATCGCGATGGTCGCGATCGAATGCCGCGACGATTGTCCGGTGGTCGACACGCCGCTCGATCAGCTGACCGAACTGTTTCCCGATCTCAAGGCGACCGTCGTCGGGATCTGGCGTGGGGAGCGGCTGTTCATTCCGACCTCGAACGACCAGATGGTGGCCGGCGACATCGCCTATGTCGTCGCCGAGCGCTCCCACGTACGCCGGACGCTTGGTCTTTTCGGACACGAGGAGCCCGAAGCCGGCCGCATCGTGATTGTCGGCGGCGGCAATATCGGCCTTTACGTCGCGCAACAGATGGAGCGCCGTAATCTCGGCGCCAAGGTTCGTGTCATCGAGGCGGATCACGACCGGGCGGTCGCTATCGCCGACACATTGAAGCGAACCATCGTGCTGCACGGCAGCGGTCTCGATCAGGTGATCCTCAACGAGGCTGACATCAGGCAGAGCGATCTGTTGGTGGCGCTGACCAATGACGACAAGGTCAATATCCTCGCGAGCGTCATGGCCAAGCGACTCGGCTGCGGCGGCAATCTGACATTGCTGAACAACCCCGACTACCAAAGTTTTACCCGAACGCTGGGAATCGACGCCTTCATCAACCCGCGGTCGGTCACTATATCGCGGGTCCTGCAGCATGTGCGGCGCGGACGAATCCGCGCGGTCCACTCGATCCAGAACGGCGTGGCGGAGGTGATCGAGGCCGAGGCGTTGGAGACATCGCCGCTGGTCGGCAAGCCGCTGCGCGAGCTGGATTTGCCGGAGAACTTGCGGATCGGCGCGATCTATCGCAATGGCGAGTTTGTTCGACCCAGTGGGCAAACCAAGATCAAGGCGAAGGACCGTGTCGTGATCTTTGCGACCGCCAGCGCCGTCCGTCATGTCGAGCAGTTGTTCCGCGTGAGTTTGGAGTTTTTTTGATCCGGTCGCTCCGCCGGAGCCCGATCATCGGCCAGACGGCCGAGTTTTTGTTGTGGTCGAGGTTGCGAGGCAAAGCACCGACACCGTAAGCGCTCAGTTAGAGAGCGAGCCAAACGCACGGATCGACAGCCGCCAGGCGGTCGTTGCCGCGGCCAATAAGAATAGGAAAAGGACAAGGTTTGATGCCTGAACGCACACAGAATCTGCAGGATCTCTTTCTCAATACGGTCCGGAAGCAAAAGATTTCGCTGACGATCTTCCTCGTCAACGGCGTGAAATTGACCGGCGTGGTGACGTCGTTCGACAATTTCTGTGTCCTGCTGCGGCGCGACGGTCATTCCCAACTGGTCTACAAGCACGCGATCTCGACGATCATGCCCTCGCAGCCGGTCAACATGTATGATGGCGACGAAGACGGGAAGGCGTGATTGGCCGAGCATAAGGAATCCAGACCAAAGGGTCCGATCGAACACGGCAGTGTGGTAACGCGCGCGGCGGTTTTCGTGCCGGTTTTCAAACAATATCAATCGCGGGACGAAGCAAGCCAGGGCAGCTCCGAGTTGGTGCGCCGGAGCGACGAGGCGCGCTTGGACGAGGCTATGGGCCTGGCCGCAGCGATCGGTCTCGATATTGTCGCCAGCGGCGTCGTTAGCGCCGTTCGGCCGCGCCCGGCGACGCTGATCGGCGCCGGCAAGGTCGAGGAACTGAAGGGCCTCGTGGCGAGCGAAGACATCGGTCTTGTCGTCTTCGATCATTCGCTCACGCCGGTCCAACAGCGCAATCTCGAAAAGGAACTCGACGCCAAAGTCCTCGACCGAACCGGGCTCATCCTCGAGATATTCGGACAACGCGCCCGAACGAAGGAGGGCCGGCTTCAGGTCGAATTGGCGCATCTGAACTATCAGCGCGGCCGGCTCGTACGCAGCTGGACCCATCTCGAGCGACAGCGCGGCGGTGCCGGATTTCTGGGCGGCCCCGGCGAAACGCAGATCGAATCCGATCGCCGCCAGTTGCAGGAGCGCATCAAGCGGCTGGAGAAGGATCTGGAGTCGGTGCGGCGCACACGTCAGTTGCATCGCGCCAAGCGCAAGAAAGCGCCGCACCCGGTGGTGGCGCTGGTCGGTTACACGAATGCGGGAAAATCGACACTTTTCAACCGGTTGACCGGCGCCGACGTCTTCGCCAAGGACCTGCTGTTCGCCACGCTCGATCCAACCCTGCGCCGTGCGGCACTTCCCCACGGAACCGAGGTGATGTTTTCCGATACCGTGGGTTTTGTGTCAGACCTGCCGACCCATCTCGTCGCGGCGTTTCGGGCAACCCTGGAAGAAGTGATCGAAGCCGAGATCGTCCTGCACGTGCGCGACATGGCCGATCCCGACACTTTGGCGCAGGCCGAGGACGTGCGGAAAATCCTGCGCGATCTCGACATCGATGCCGACGACAGCGAGCATGTCGTCGAGGTCTGGAACAAGATCGATCTGCTGGACGAGTCCGTCAGCCACCATTTGGCGACGGTCCGCGAGGGACAGCAAGCAACTCAGGCCGCACACCTGGTTTCGGCGATCACCGGCGAAGGCGTGCCCGAGCTTCTCGCGGACGTTGAGCGGCGCATCGCCGGCCGTCTCCGCGAAGTGAGCATCGAGGTCGCGCCGGATGGCATGGGTGTTCTGCCCTGGATCTACCAGAATTCATCGGTGATCGGCAGAGATGATCGGGATGACGGCTCGGTGGCTCTCAGCGCCGAGATGACCGTTCAGGCCGTGACTGAATTACGCCGACTAAGCGAGCAATTACCCGGCATAGAATTTCGATAAGCCGATCAACTGCAGTGGATCAAGCACGGTTTCGCGCGTTCCGCCGATATCGTGATCTTCTCCAGGCGATCGACCAATGCGGCTGAAAGCGATTGACGCGAAACGCATCCATTCGGCGGGCCAGGACATCCTGGTCCGTCCGATATGTGCGCGCGAGACCTGCGGCGGGTGGCGTTAAGCGCCGGTGCCGATGAGCATGAAGGCTGGAATGTCTTCGCCGAAGCCGACCGGAGCGTTGCCGTCGTCGGTCCGCGCGCGACTTGCCGGCTGCGCCGCCCGTGAGCGGGGAGCAGCCGCGGCGGCCGGTCTGGCGCGTTCGCCGTTCGTGCCGGACCGCTTGCGGCTTGTCCGGCTGCGTTCAGGTGCCTCAGATGATGATGCGACACTCTCCTCGGCGAGAGCATCGACCGGAACATCCAATTCTCCGGCTTCGGCGCGCACCACTGCCGGCTCTTCCACCACTGACGCGGCTTCAGGCGCCAAAGGCGCCTTCTCGCTGTTGTCGCGGCGGCGCGTGCCGGTGCCACGACGACTGCTACGACGGGCTGGCTTGTCTTCTGACGGGGCGTCGACGAGCGTCGCGACCGACTCGCCATGCCATGCGATCTCACCGCCGATCAGCTTCTCGATCGCATCCAGATATTTCTTGTCGGACTTGGCGACGAGGGTGAAGGCCTTGCCCGACCGACCAGCGCGGCCGGTTCTGCCGATGCGATGCACGTAGTCTTCGGCGTGAATTGGAACGTCGAAGTTGAAAATATGGCTGACGGCCGGGATATCGAGTCCGCGGGCCGCGACATCGGACGCGACCAAAAGCTGGATCTGGTTGTCGCGGAAGCTCTGGAGCATCGCGGTTCGCGAGCGCTGGTCCATGTCGCCGTGCAACGCACCCGCCGAGAAGCCGTGTTTCTCAAGCGAGCGGAACAGCGTGGCCACGTCGCGCTTGCGATTGCAGAAGATGATCGCGTTGGTCAGGTCGTCCTGCTCGCGAATGATCGTGCGCAGCGTCTCTCGCTTCTCGAAATCGTCCTTCTTCGAGGCGATCAATCTTTGGGTGACGGTGAGGGCGGCGGACGCCGGCTTCGCCACTTCGACGCGGACAGGATTCTGTAGAAACTGCTCGGTAAGCCGGGTAATTTCAGGTGGCATCGTCGCCGAGAAGAACAACGTCTGCCGCGTGATCGGCAAGAGCTTGCAGATCCGCTCGATATCCGGAATGAACCCCATGTCGAGCATGCGATCCGCCTCATCGATGACGAGCACTTCGACAGCGGTCATCAACAGCTTGCCGCGCTCGAAATGATCGAGCAGGCGACCTGGCGTCGCGATGAGAACGTCGACGCCGCGGTCGATCTTCTTGTTCTGATCGCCGAACGAGACGCCGCCGATCAGCAGCGCGATATTGATCTTCTGGTCGAGGCCGTATTTGACGAAGGATTCCTCGACCTGCGCCGCGAGCTCGCGGGTCGGCTCGATGATCAGCGTCCGCGGCATCCGAGCGCGCGCGCGCCCCTTTTCGAGCCGCGTCAACATCGGCAGCACGAAGGAGGCCGTCTTGCCAGTACCCGTCTGCGCGATGCCGAGCACGTCCCGGCCTTCGATCGCGTGAGGGATGGCCTGTTCCTGGATCGGCGTCGGTTCACTGTATCCAGCTGCCTCTACGGCGGCCAGGACCTTGGCGCTGAGGCCGAGTTCGGAAAAGAGTTTCAAGCTAGCGGTTCTCTTGAATTGTTGAATTGGGGGGTCGATAGCGTTTGAAAGCCCAGTCGACAGGGCGATAGGGTGACGCTCGTCGCGAGTCAACCGCAGCGCCGCATATGGGGCGATTTCAGGTGATTTACAGGGTACAAAAGATGAATCTGACACAGATTGTGATGATTCCGGGTCTGTTATGTACCGACGATCTCTATCGGGACCAGATCGCGTCCGTCCCATCCTGCGGCGTCGTGATGGCCGATACGACGTCCGATCCGACCATCGCGGCGATGGCCGAGCGTCTGCTAGAGGTCGCGCCGGATCGGTTCCTCCTCTGCGGCTTGTCGATGGGCGGCTATGTGGCCCTCGAAGTCATGCGGATCGCACCCGAACGCGTCACCGACCTGGTTCTGATGGCGACCAGCGCCAAGGCCGACACCGCACAGCAGACGGCCATGCGCCGGCGCTTGGTCACATTGGCTCACGACAAGGGTATCGCGGCCGTCGCCGAAATCCTTTCCGACCGACTGCTCGGTCCCAATGGCCGCACCGACCCGCAGCTACGCCGGCGGATCGTCGCAATGGCGGAAGCGATCGGAGCCGATATCTTCGCGCGTCAGCAGGAGGCCATCATCGGACGGCGGGACCAGACATCGCTTTTGCCGTGCATAGACGTCCCGACGACGGTCTTGGCCGGGATCGAAGATCAGATCATTTCGCCGGACCGATCCCGTGAAATGGCTGCCGCTATGCCGGCCAGCACGCTTGATCTCCTCGACGGCGTCGGTCACATGGTGACGATGGAAGCGCCCGACGCCGCGAGTGCGGTGATCCGACGGCATCTTCAACGGGATGCCTCGGTCACGCCTTATCAGTTGGTTGCCGGACCGAAGGTGTAAGGTTCCCCCGGAAAGAAATGCAGCTCGTAGGTCTCGGTGACTTCCCCGTCGGTAGGCAGGATGTCGAAGAACAGCGTCAGGCTGTTCGGCTGTTCTTCGCTCGGCTCGTCAGCGCGATAGCCCACGACCGCGCCTTCGATCTGATTGATCTCGACGATCTCCGTCGTGGCGAGCACGCTCAGGTCGCTTCCCGCACCCTCGAGTTGCTGAACGAAGAAATGAAAGGCGGAATCGTCGGTCTGCGACTGCACCATGACCGTCCGCCAGACGCCCTCACTCGTATCGTCCGACCATGGTCCGACGATTTGGACATCCTGGACCTGCGGCGACAGGGCTTCGGCGGCCGTCTTTGCCTTTGCGGCGAGCTCGGGATCGCCGGAGGTTGCCGGCGCCGTCTTGGCCTCGGCGGGCTGCGCGGTGTCGGGTGTCACCGGGGCTTCAGCCGGTTGAGCGGCGTCCGGAGCGGCAACGGGGGCTCCGGCGTCTGCCTGGGCCAGAGCGGCCGTATGGCTCATGGCCATGACGAGGAATGCGGTACCGGCAAGCCAGTGTCTGAGATGGGGCATGGGAAGTCCTCCGATTGAGCAATCGACGGCATTTCAGCTGGATCGGATCAGATGTCCAGTTCCTTGACGAATGCGGCGCGATCCTGAATGAAGCGGAAGCGGGCTTCCGGCTTGTTTCCCATCAGCGCATCGACCGCGATCGACGTGCCCGATTCCGGCGCTTCGTCCATAACGACCCTGAGCAAGGTGCGTTTCCTTGGGTCCATGGTCGTTTCCTTGAGCTGCGAGGGCAGCATCTCGCCAAGGCCCTTGAAGCGCGAGACCTCGACCTTGCCGCGCCCATTGAACTCTTTTGCGATCAACCGCTCGCGATCCTTGTCGTCGCGGGCGTAGAAGGATTTTCCACCCTGGGTCAGCTTGTAAAGCGGCGGCACCGCCAGGAACAGGTGACCGCTACGGATCAGTTCCGGCATTTCCTGATAGAAGAAGGTGATGAGCAGAGAGGCGATATGGGCGCCGTCGACGTCGGCGTCGGTCATGATGATGACACGCTCGTAGCGCAAATCCTCGTCGCGGTATTTCGCGCGGGTGCCGCAGCCCAGCGCCTGGATCAGATCGGCGAGCTGTTGATTGGCGCCGAGTTTCTCGCGACCGGCGCTCGCCACGTTGAGGATCTTGCCGCGCAGCGGCAGGATCGCCTGCAGGCGGCGATCGCGTGCCTGCTTGGCCGAACCGCCGGCGGAATCCCCCTCGACGATGAAAATCTCGGCCCCGGCGGCGCCGTTTTGCGAGCAGTCCGCGAGCTTGCCCGGCAGCCGCAGCTTGCGCGTCGCGCTCTTGCGGCTGACCTCCTTTTCCTGGCGGCGGCGTAGCCGCTCGTCGGCGCGCTCGACCACCCAGTCGATCAGCCGCGCCGCGTCCTGCGGCGAGGAGGCAAGCCAGATGTCGAAGGAATCGCGCATCGATTGCTCGACGATCCGCTGCGCCTCGGCGGTGGCCAGCCGGTCCTTGGTCTGGCCAACGAATTCCGGTTCCCTGATGAAGATCGACAGCATGGCCGAGGCCGTCAACATCAGGTCGTCGCCGGTGATGATCGAGGCTCGCTTGTTACCGGAAACCTCGGCGAAGGCCTTGAGGCCGCGCAGCAGCACCGAGCGTAGGCCGGCCTCGTGGGTGCCCCCCTCGGGTGTGGGAATGGTATTGCAATAGGAGCGGATGAAGCCGTCTTCCGGCGTCCAGCTGACAGCCCATTCGACGGCCCCGTGGCCCGAGACTTTCTCGGTGCGGCCGGCGAAGATCTGCGCGGTGACGCGGTGCTCCTTGCCGAGCGTGACGTCGAGATAATCCTTCAGCCCGCCGGGGAAGTGGAATGTCTCGCGAGCCGGGATGTCGCCGTCGGGCACGAGCAGGCTCTGATCGCAGGACCAGCGAATCTCGACGCCGCCGAAGAGGTAGGCTTTCGAGCGAGCCATGGCGAACAGCCGCTCGGGGCGGAACCTGGCACCGTCGCCGAAAATCTGCGGATCCGGCTTGAACCGCACCCGTGTGCCGCGGCGATTGTGAACCTCGCCGACTTCGTCGAGCGTCGAGGTCGCCAGTCCCCGCGCATAGGTCTGGCGGTAGAGCTTGCGATTGCGCGCGACCTCGACTTCCAAGACCTCCGACAGGGCATTGACCACGGACACGCCGACGCCATGCAGGCCGCCCGAGGTCTCATAGACCTTCGAATCGAATTTTCCGCCAGCGTGCAGCGTCGTCATGATGACTTCGAGCGCCGACTTGTTCTTGTATTTGGGATGGGGGTCGACCGGAATCCCGCGACCGTTGTCGGCGACGGACAAGGTGCCGTCCGCTTCCAGCGCGACCTCGATAAAATTGGCGTGTCCGGCGGTCGCCTCGTCCATCGAATTGTCGATGACCTCGGCGAAGAGATGATGCAGCGCCTTCTCGTCGGTGCCGCCGATATACATGCCGGGGCGGCGGCGAACCGGCTCCAGCCCTTCCAGCACCTCGATATCGGCCGCCGTGTATTCAGCGGGCTGCGTCAAATTTTGCACCGGCAAAGGCTGGTCGGCCGGCTTCGGCGATTTCGGCCGACGCGCCGCATTGCCCGAAAACAGGTCGTCGCTCATCGCGGACCCGTCTGCGAAACATGCGGGACAAACTCGTGTTGCAATGGAAATTCGTGCCCATCAACCATGGGCCCTGCCTATACTTTCACGAAATGTTCTTCAAGAGTCCGGTGTCGTTTCCCGGCGCATAACGCTTCCGCGACAGGTTTATCCACGGGTTCCGTCGGGCGGGTGTGCCAAAACCGGCGGCGCGGCCTGCGTGACGGGCTCAGGCCCGCGTGATCACGATACGTCCTCGGCTGCTCCGTCGCCTTGCAAGCCATCGCAATCCGGCCCGTCGATGAGCGAAGTGGGCTTCGCCAGCGCCTCCAGTGCAGGGCGGTCCGTGATGATGACCCGCTGACCGTCGGCCACGGCGCCATCTGTCTGCAGCGATTTCATCGCTCGTGAGAGACTCTCGGGCGTCATCCCGAGGAACGAGGCGAGCACCCGCTTTTCCATGGGTAGGACAAAGCTTGCTCTGTCGCCGGCGGCCCCGGCTTGACACAGAAGGTAAGCGGCCAACCTCTCGCGTGCGCTGCGCAGCTTGAGATCCTTGGCGTGCCGGACCATGCCGCGGTAACCGGCCGAAAGCTCGGCGATGGTGGCCAACGCAAATTCGCCATCGGTGCGGAAGATGGTTCGCACATCGCTGCTGGGCACCAGGATGAGGCGGGTTTTCTCCAGTGTGCGCGCCGACATCAGGTAAGGCGCGTCTCGCATGCAGGCGGCGAGGATGAAGGTCGAACGCGGCCGCACCACCGCCAGCGTGGTTTCACGCTCCTGCCAGCCCGCGAAGAGCTCGATCGAGCCCTCCACGACGATGTGGAGAAAATCGGCAGACTCGCCCTCGTCGATCAGCTGGATCTGGGGCGGAAAGGTCTGATCGTACGCCGCGCGCGTCAGGGCGAGAAAATTCTCCTCCGCCATCGATCGAAACAGCGGAAGGCGGCGGATCGCCGGAAGGACCGTTTCACGCATGAATCAACTCATCTCCGACAGTTCGCTTGATATTTGGTAATTGATGAACAGACATCAGTCTAGGGGATATAGGCAATATCAATCCCTGACGCCTGACAAACCCAGGTCATTGCGGCGCCTATCATCAAATCTGGTTCGATTGCTCTCGCCGGCCGCTGCGGTTTGATCTCGGTCAAGTCGCGGCGGCTTCTTCCGTCCCACTCCGGCGCGACGAAATGCGTCGGAAGCGAAGATAGATCATGATGGAGCAGGCACACGTCTCGGATGCCGAGCGCACACGAGCGCTGGGGCTGAGCACGATCGCCTTCACGGCCTGCTTCGCGGTCTGGACGATCTTTTCAATCATCGGCGTCGAGATAAAGGCCGAGCTGGGGCTCAACGAGTTCGAGTTCGGCTTGCTGGTCGCCACGCCCATTCTGACTGGATCGCTTACCCGGCTAATCCTCGGTGTCTGGACCGAGAAATACGGCGGCCGCGCTGTCTTCACGACGCAGATGCTGCTGACGGCGGCGGCGACATGGATGCTGACCTGGGCGTCTACCTATACGATGTATCTCGTCGCCGCGCTGGGCATCGGCCTGGCCGGCGGATCGTTCATCATCGGCGTCGCCTATGTCTCGCGCTGGTATGGCGCGGGCAGGCAGGGCACAGCTCTGGGGATATTCGGCGCCGGCAACGTCGGCTCGGCGGTCACCACATTCGTCGCGCCCTTCGTGATGGTCGCCTATGGCTGGCACGGGGTCGCCCATGTCTGGGCCGCTGCCCTGGCGCTGATGGCGGTCGTGTTCTTCCTGTTTGCCAAGGATGACCCGGAACTCGTGGCCCGCCGCAAAAGCGGCGCGCGGCCACCCTCGCTGGCCGAACAGTTCGCGCCCCTGAAGAACCTGCAGGTCTGGCGCTTCTCGCTCTACTACTTCTTCGTGTTCGGCGGCTTTGTCGCAATCGCGCTCTGGACGCCGCATTACCTGATGGATGTCTACGACGTTGACATCCGCATGGCTGGCATGGCGGTCGCGGCCTTCGGGCTTTCGGGATCCCTGTTCCGGGCCTATGGTGGAGCGTTGTCGGACCGTTTCGGCGCCCGGGCGGTGATGTATTGGAGCCTCGGGTTTTCCACCATCTTGCTGTTCATGCTGTCCTATCCGGCAACAGACTATGTGATCCAGGGCAAGGACGGCCCGATCGCCTTTTCGACCCAGCTGGACTTCTGGCCTTTCGTCTTAATCCTGTTCGCGCTCGGCTTCTTCATGAGCCTCGGTAAGGCGGCGGTATTCAAGCACATCCCGGCCTATTACCCCAAGCATGTCGGCGCTGTCGGCGGGCTGGTGGGCATGATCGGCGGCCTTGGGGGGTTCATCCTGCCGATCATATTCGGCGCAGCGCTGGACTTGACTGGCATCTATACCTCGGCCTTTGCGCTGCTGTTCCTGCTGGTGGGCGTTTCGCTGCTCTGGATGCACATGGCGATCCGCGTGATGGAGCGGACGGAGCAGGGCGCAGTCCTGAACCATTTGCCGCAACTACCCGAAATGCTGGGGATGCCGGTCTCGGACGCCTCGCAGGATGCGCACACGCTGGAAGAGTGGAGCCCCGAGGACGAGACCTTCTGGGAGGACAAAGGCCGCCGCATCGCGCGCCGGAATCTCTGGATCTCGATCCCGGCACTGCTTCTGGCCTTCTCGGTCTGGATGGTGTGGTCGGTGGTCGTGGCGCGTCTGCCGGCGATCGGCTTCGACTTCACGCCGGGCGAGCTGTTCTGGCTGGCGGCGCTGCCGGGGCTTTCCGGTGCAACCTTGCGCATCTTCTACAGCTTCATGGTGCCGATCTTCGGCGGCAGGCTGTGGACGACCCTTTCTACTGCCTCGCTGCTGCTACCGGCCATGGGCATCGGCTATGCGGTGCAAAATCCCGATACGCCTTACCTGATCTTCCTGGTTCTGGCGCTGCTGTGCGGCTTCGGCGGCGGCAACTTCGCCTCGTCGATGGCCAATATCGCCTTCTTCTACCCGAAGGCGGAAAAGGGCAACGCGCTGGCGCTGAACGCGGGCCTCGGCAATCTCGGCGTCTCCGTCATGCAGTTCCTGGTGCCGCTCGTCATCACCGCCGGTGTCTTCGGCGCGTTGGGCGGTCAGCCGCAGACCATGTCGGATGGCGGCCAGCTTTGGATGCAGAACGCCGGCTTCGTCTGGGTGCCGTTCATCATCGCGGCCACCATCGCTGCCTGGGTCGGGATGAACGACATCGCCGACGCCAAGGCCAGCTTCAAGGAGCAGGCGATCATCTTCAGCCGCAAGCACAACTGGATCATGTGCGTGCTTTACACCGGCACTTTCGGCAGCTTCATCGGCTATTCCGCTGGTTTCCCGCTGCTCACCAAGCTTCAGTTCCCAGACGTGAACGCGCTGCAGTTCGTATTCCTCGGGCCGTTGGTCGGGGCGCTGTCGCGCGCCGGCACGGGCTGGATCTCCGACAAATACGGCGGCGGCCGGGTCACGTTCTGGACGTTCCTGGGGATGATCGTGGCGGTGTTCGGGGTGATCTTCTTCCTCGGCATCAAGGAACAGCCGGGCGCGTTCTGGGGCTTCTTCGCTTCGTTCATGACGCTGTTCTTCCTGACCGGGGTCGGCAACGCCTCCACATTCCAGATGATCCCCGCGATCATGGGGCGCGAAATCCCGCGTCTGATGCCGGAGCTGGACGGGGGCGCGCTGCGCAAGCAGGCGGAGCGTGAAAGCGCGGCGATCATCGCCTTTACCAGCGCCATCGCGGCCTATGGCGCCTTCTTCATCCCGAAAGCCTACGGCACCTCGATCGCCATGACCGGCGGGCCGGTGGCGGCGCTCTGGGGGTTCCTCGGCTTCTACGTGATCTGCGTCGTGCTGACCTGGTTCTACTACACCCGGCGGGGCGGCCTCCTGGCCGCAACCGAGCGCGCCGGCCGTTCCTCGCCCGCCATCTCCGCAGTCTGACCTGAAAGGAGAGCAAGATGAGCCATCTTCTCGACCGACTGAATTTCCTCAAGTCCACGCGACAGGACACCTTCGCCGATGGTCACGGCCAGACCACCATCGAGAGCCGGGATTGGGAGGACGTCTACCGCGATCGCTGGCGCCACGACAAGATCGTGCGGTCCACCCACGGGGTGAACTGCACCGGGTCCTGTTCGTGGAAGATCTACGTCAAGTCCGGGATCGTGACTTGGGAGACCCAGCAGACCGATTATCCGCGGACCCGGCCCGACATGCCCAACCACGAGCCGCGCGGCTGCGCGCGGGGGGCCAGCTACAGCTGGTATCTGTATTCGGCCAATCGGGTGAAGACGCCCTTGGTGCGGGGGCGGCTGATGCGGCTGTGGCGCGAATTGCGCGCCACGATGAGCCCGATCGAGGCGTGGAAGGCGATCCAGGCCGATCCGGCCAAGCGGGGCAGCTACACCAAGACCCGCGGCAAGGGCGGATTCGTTCGCGCCAGCTGGGACGAGGTCACCGAGATCGTCGCGGCGGCCAATGCCTACACCACCAAGACCTACGGACCCGACCGCGTCTTCGGTTTCTCGCCGATCCCCGCGATGTCGATGGTCAGCTACGCGGCGGGCTCGCGCTACCTCAGCCTGATGGGTGGCACCTGCATGTCGTTCTACGACTGGTATTGCGACCTGCCGCCCGCCAGCCCGCAGACCTGGGGTGAGCAGACTGACGTGCCGGAAAGCGCCGACTGGTACAATTCCGGCTTCCTGATCCTTTGGGGATCGAACGTGCCGCAAACCCGCACGCCGGACGCGCATTTCTATACCGAGGCGCGCTATCGGGGCACCAAATCCGCCGTGGTCAGCCCGGATTACAGCGAGGCCGCCAAGTTCGGCGACATCTGGCTAAACCCGCAGGCTGGCACCGACGCCGCGCTGGCAATGGCGTTTGGCCACGTCATCCTGCGTGAATATCATCTCGACCGGCAAGTGCCGTATTTCGAGGATTACACCCGCAAATATTCCGATTTCCCGCTGCTGGTACGGCTGGACAAGAAGGACGGAGGCTACGTTGCGGGCCGGATGCTGCGCGCCGCCGATTTCACCGATGCGCTGGGCGAATCCAACAACCCCGACTGGAAGACGGTCGGGATCGACAGCAACACTGGCGCTGTCGTCGTCCCCAATGGCTCGATCGGCTTCCGCTGGGGGCAAAGCGGGCATTGGAACCTTGAGGAGAACGCGGGCGGAAAGGCGATCGACCTGAAGACGACGTTGGTCCTCGAGGAGGATCGCGACGATGTGGTCGGTGTCGATTTTCCCTATTTCGGCGGCGAGGCAACCGAGCATTTCACCAAATGCGATCACCCCGAGGTGCTGACCCGCAACGTTCCAGTCCGCCGCCTGAAGCTGAAGGATGGCGAGGCGCTGGTGACGACGGTGTTCGACCTGTTCTGCGCCAATTACAGCCTCGATCGTGGGCTGGGCGGCAAACATGTCGCCACTTCTTTCGACGCCGATGTGCCGTTTACGCCGGCCTGGGCCGAGAAGATTACCGGGGTCAAGCGCGACCGGATCGTCGCCGTGGCGCGTGAATTCGCCACCAATGCCGAAAAGACCAACGGCAAGTCGATGGTCATTCTGGGCGCTGGCCTGAACCACTGGTACCATATGGACATGGCCTATCGCGGCATCATCAACATGTTGGTGATGTGTGGTTGCGTCGGTCAGTCGGGTGGCGGCTGGTCGCACTATGTGGGCCAGGAAAAGCTCCGTCCGCAAACCGGCTGGACAGCGCTCGCCTTCGCGCTGGACTGGGCACGCCCACCCCGGCACATGAACTCGACATCGGCCTGGTACGCGCACACCGACCAGTGGCGCTACGAAACCGTCACGGCGGGGGAGATTCTGTCGCCGACCGCACCGGCGGGCAATTGGGCCGAGCGCAGCCTGATCGACTACAACATCCAGGCCGAACGCATGGGCTGGCTGCCCTCTGCGCCGCAACTGAAGACCAACCCGCTGGAGGTTGGCCGCGCCGCCAAGGCATCGGGCAAGACGGCGCCGGAATACGTGGCCGAAGGGCTGAAGTCAGGCGCGCTGGAAATGTCCTGCGAAGACCCGGATGCACCGGAAAACTGGCCGCGCAACCTGTTTGTCTGGCGCTCGAACCTTTTGGGGTCGTCGGGCAAGGGACATGAATATTTCCTGCGCCATCTTCTGGGCACCGATCACGGCGTCCTCGGCAAGGATCTGGGCGAGGAAGGCAGGGTCAAGCCGATCGAGGCCAAGTGGCACGATCAGGCGCCCGAAGGAAAACTCGATCTTCTGGTGACGCTGGATTTCCGCATGTCGACCACATGCGTCTATTCCGACATCGTCCTGCCCACAGCCAGTTGGTACGAAAAGGACGACCTCAACACGTCCGACATGCACCCCTTCATCCACCCGCTGCAGGCGGCCGTGGACCCGGCTTACGAATCGAAATCGGACTGGGAGATATTCAAGGCCTTGGCCAGGAAGTTCTCCGAAATCGCGCCCGAGGTGTTGGGAGTGGAAACCGACGTGGTCGCGCTGCCGATGCAGCACGACAGCCCCGGCGAGCTGGCCCAATCGGTCGTGGCCGACTGGAAGGCCGGCGAATGCGAGCTGATTCCCGGCAAGACCGCGCCGAACTACATCGCGGTGGAGCGGGATTATCCCAACCTCTACAAGCGCTTTACCGCGGTTGGGCCGTTGATGGAGAAGGTCGGCAACGGCGGCAAGGGCATCGCCTGGGACACCAAGACCGAGGTGCATCACCTTCGCGATCTCAATGGCCGCGTTACCGACGAGGGCGTGACCAAGGGCATGGCCAGGATCGACACCGCGATCGATGCTTGCGAGGTCATCCTGATGCTGGCGCCGGAAACCAACGGCGAGGTGGCGGTCAAGGCCTGGGAGGCGCTGGAGAAGATCACCGGGCGCGAACACACCCATCTGGCAAGGCCCAAGCAGGACGAGAAAATCCGCTTCCGAGACATCGCCGCGCAGCCGCGCAAGATCATCTCGTCGCCCACATGGTCCGGGATCGAAAGCGAGGACGTCTGCTACAACGCCGGCTACACCAACGTCCACGAACTGATCCCTTGGCGCACGCTGTCTGGCCGCCAGCAGCTTTACCAGGACCACGAGTGGATGCGCGCCTTTGGCGAAGCCTTCGTGACCTGGCGGCCGCCGGTGGATCTGAAGACCATCGCGCCGGCGATAGGGCAGGCGGGCAACGACAAGCATGTCGTTTTGAACTTCATCACCCCGCACCAGAAATGGGGCATCCATTCGACCTACACCGACAATCTCCTGATGCTGACGCTGAACCGCGGCGGCCCGGTGGTGTGGATATCGGAGGTGGACGCGGCGAAGGCAGGGCTGGTCGACAACGACTGGGTCGAAGTCTTCAACGCGAACGGCGTGCTGACGGCGCGGGCGGTTGTTTCGCAGCGCATCAAGGAAGGCACGCTGTTCATGTATCACGCGCAGGAAAAGATCGTGAATACCCCCGGCAGCCAGATCACCGGCAAGCGCGGCGGTATCCATAACTCGGTCACGCGGACGGTTCTGAAGCCGACGCACATGATCGGCGGCTATGCCCAGTTGAGCTACGGCTTCAACTACTACGGCACCGTCGGGTCGAACCGGGACGAGTTTGTGATCGTGCGCAAGATGGAAAAGGTCGATTGGCTGGATACGCCGGTCGCGTCAGCGGAGGCAGCGGAATGAAAGTTCGCGCGCAAATCGGCATGGTGCTGAATCTTGATAAATGCATCGGGTGTCACACCTGCTCGGTCACTTGCAAAAACGTCTGGACCAGCCGCGACGGCGTCGAATACGCCTGGTTCAACAATGTCGAGACCAAGCCCGGCATCGGCTATCCGAAGGATTGGGAGAACCAGAAACGCTGGAACGGCGGCTGGGAACGCACCAAGGGCGGCAAGCTGCGGCCCAAGCAGGGCGCGAAGTGGCGCATCCTCGCCAATATCTTCGCCAATCCGGACCTGCCCGAGATCGACGATTATTATGAGCCGTTCGATTTCGATTACGACCATTTGAAGTCGGCGCCCGAGATGGAGGCGTTCCCGACCGCGCGGCCGCGCTCGAAGCTGACCGGCGAGCGGATGGAGAAGATCGAATGGGGTCCGAACTGGGAGGAGATCCTCGGCGGCGAGTTCGCCAAGCGATCGAAGGATTACAACTTCGAGGGCATCCAGAAGGAAATCTACGGTCAGTACGAAAACACCTTCATGATGTACCTGCCGCGGCTGTGCGAGCATTGCCTCAACCCGGCTTGTGCCTCGGCCTGCCCCTCTGGCGCGATCTACAAGCGCGAGGAAGACGGCGTGGTGTTGATCGACCAGGAGAAGTGCCGCGGTTGGCGGATGTGCGTGTCGGCCTGTCCCTACAAGAAGATCTACTACAACTGGTCGACCGGAAAGTCGGAGAAATGCACGCTGTGCTATCCGCGTCTTGAATCCGGCCTGCCGACGGTCTGCTCGGAAACCTGCGTGGGGCGCATCCGCTACATCGGCGTGATGCTCTATGACGCCGACAAGATCGCGGAGGCCGCCTCGATCGAGAACGACCAGGATCTCTACGATGCGCAGCTCGGCGTGTTCCTGGACCCGAATGACCCCGAGGTGATCGCCGCGGCAAGGGCCGAGGGCGTGCCCGAGGACTGGATCGTGGCGGCCCGCAAATCGCCGATCTGGAAGATGGCGATGGAATGGAAGATCGCCTTTCCGCTGCACCCCGAATACCGGACCTTGCCGATGGTCTGGTACATTCCGCCGCTCAGCCCGATCCAGAACGCCGCCGAGGCCGGCCAGATCGCCGCGGACGGGGACATGCCCGACGTGAAGTCGCTGCGTATCCCGGTGAAATACCTCGCCAACATGCTGACGGCGGGCGACGAGGCACCGGTCGTTTCGGCACTGGAGCGCATGCTTGCGATGCGGTCCTACATGCGCTCGAAAACGGTCGACGGCGTGATCAACCTCGGCGTCGCCAAGCGCGTCGGCCTGACCCCGCATCAGATCGACGAGATGTATCAGATCATGGCGATCGCCAATTACGAGGATCGCTTCGTCATCCCCACAACCCACCGCGAGGTGGTCGAGGATGCCTATGATTTGCGTGGCGGCTGCGGCTTTACCGATGGCAACGGCTGCTCGTCGGGGGTGTCGAAGGGCACTCTGTTCGGCGGTCGCAAGCACATAACCCCGGCGGAGGGCTGGCAATGACCCGGACGTTCAAAGCGCTTTCCGCGCTGCTGACCTATCCCTCGAGCGAGTTGCAGGCGGCGATCCCGGACATCCGCGCCGTCCTGGCCGAGGAGGCGGTGCTGCCGCCGCCTCTGATCGAGGCGCTGCAGCCCCTGCTACAGCGTCTCACCGAGGGCGACATCATCGAATTGCAGGAGGCTTATGTCCTGCTGTTCGACCGCTCGCGAACCCTGTCGCTCAATCTGTTCGAGCATGTCCACGGGGAAAGCCGCGATCGCGGCGGCGCGATGGTGGATCTCCTGGAAACCTACCGGGCAGGGGGCTTCGACCTGGTCGGACCGGAACTGCCGGATCACCTGCCGGTGCTGCTGGAATTTCTCTCGACCCGGCTCCTGGCGGAGACGCGCGAGATCCTGGCCGACGCAGGGCCGATCCTGGTGGCGCTTGCCGAACGGCTGACCCGGCGCGAGACGCCCTATGCCGCGATATTGGTCGCGCTGGCCGATCTGGGCCGGGCCGCGGCCGACACCGGGGTCGCGGCGGCGCTCTTGTCGCAAAAGGACGACGACCCCGAGGATCTGGCGGCGCTCGACGCGGTCTGGGAAGAGGCGCAGGTCACCTTCGCGCCCGATCCCAACGCGGGCTGCCCCGTATCGCGCGACATTCTGGCCGCGATGGACACACCCCTCAACCCGGCGCGAGCCGGGGCAGGCAACTGACGGAGGCCGGAATGAACAACTTCCTGTTTGGAATTTACCCCTACATCGCACTGTCGGTCCTGCTGATCGGATCGGTGGTCCGCTACGAACGTGACCCGTTCACCTGGAAATCGTCGTCCTCGCAGCTGCTGCGACGGCACCAGTTCATCATCGGGTCCGTGCTGTTCCATGTCGGAATTCTGGTCATCTTCGCGGGTCATTTCGTGGGCCTTCTGACCCCGATCTGGATCTTCGACGCGCTCGGCGTCAGCCACGGCGCCAAACAGTTGCTGGCGATCATCTTCGGCGGCATCGCCGGAATCATGGCGCTGGTGGGCGGGACGATCCTTCTGATGCGGCGGCTGAACGACCCGCGCATCCGCGCCAGCTCGACCTTTGCCGACACCGGTATTCTGGTGTTGCTGATGGCGCAGCTGGTGCTGGGGATCGCCACCATATTCGTCTCGCTCCAGCATCTCGACGGCGAGGAGATGACCCGGTTCATGGCCTGGGCGCAGGGCATCTTTACCTTCCGCGCGGGCGCCGCCGATCTGATCGCTGACAGCAGCCTGATCTTCAAGCTGCATATCGTGCTCGGCCTGACGATCTTCCTGCTGTTCCCGTTCACGCGGCTCGTGCACATGCTGTCAGCCCCGGTCCGGTATCTCTGGCGGCCCGGCTATCAAATCGTGCGGACCAGAAAGCGGGCCGTCAATCATCCGGTGGAGCGGACATCATGACATCTCTCTTCAGCGAAGTGGTCGTGAACGGCGAGACGATCCCGACCAAGGTGATCGCGTCCGAGGCGCAGAATCATCCGACGCCCAAATCGAAGCCCGGACAGGCCTGGACCGCCGCCGCGCGGGCCTTGGCGATCCGCGCGCTCCTGCTGCAGGAGGCACGGCGACGCGGGCTTGCCCCCGACCCGCAAGAAGTGGCCGAGGGTCGGGTGGAGACCGACGACGAGGCCCTGATCCGGCAGGTGTTGGACGCCGCGGTCGATCCGGCCGCGCCGCGGGAAGCCGATCTGCGTGCCGCCTATGACGCTTCGCCGGAACGCTGGCGCGCGCCGACGCTCTATGAGGCGGCGCATATTCTCTTCCCGGTCAGGCCGGGCGACGCGGCGGCCTTGGCCAAGGCCCGGATCGAAGCGGCTGCGGTGCTGACCGAGGTGCGGCGGGATCCGCGCGCGTTTGATCGTCTGGCCCGCGAGCACAGTGCCTGTTCCTCGCGCGATGCCGGTGGAAGGCTGGGACAGCTGATCAGCGGCGACACCGTGCCCGAGTTCGAAGCGGCGCTCGATGCGCTCGCCGAAGGCGCGATCGCGCCGGAACCGGTGGCATCGCGTTACGGGTTGCACATCATCCGGCTGGATGCGCGTGCCGAAGGTGCGGTTCTGCCGTTCGAGGCCGTGGCGCCGCGCATCCGCGACATGCTGGAAAAAGTCGCCTGGGCGAAGGCCGCGCGTAATTTCACGGCGACCTTGGTCAGTGACGCCGAAGTGACCGGCGTCACGCTGGTCGCGGCCTGACAGGCGACCGGCTGACCCGGGGACGTGGCGTCACCGGGTCTTCGGAGGACGGCGAGCGGATGCTCAGCCGAAGGGAATAAACGCCACGAGATCGCCGGCCGCGAGGCTGTCGATCCCGGCCGGGATGTCGGCCAGCCCGTCGGCGCACGCCAGTTCGGCCACCCGGGCCGAGAACTCCGCCGGACCGGGCTTGAGAACCGGCAGACCGTCAAGGCCCGTGCCCACCCAGCGGACGGGGCGGAACTCGCGGCGTCCGGCTCGGCGGCTGAGCCCCTCGGACAAGCGCGCCATCAGGCGGCGAGGGCGATGCTCCGTACCGGTCAGTCCCGCGACGATGGGCCGGCCGAAGATATGCCAACTGACGAATGACGCCACCGGGTTGCCCGGCAGACCGAGCACGAGGGCCCGGCCGATATTTGCGATCGTCAGCGGCTTGCCCGGTTTCATCGCGACCTTGCGCAAATGGATCTCGGCCCCGGCCTCGGCCAGCGCGCGCGGCAGATGATCCTCCTCGCCGACCGACGCGCCGCCGGACGTGACGACGAGGTCGGCGCCGCGACTTGCGGCGATCAGCGCGTCGGTGAAGGTGATGTGATCGTCGCAAATGATGCCACCATCCGTCAGATCGAGCCCGGGACCGGCCATCTGAGCGGCCAGCATGGCGCGGTTGACGTTCCAAATCTGGCCCTTGTCCAGGGTCTCGCCCGGCTCGGCCAGTTCGGCGCCGTTGCTGAGCAGCGTTACTCGTAGCCTGCGCCGGACCGACAGATGACCGGCTCCGGCCGCCGCCGCTGCGGCGATGTCGCGCGGTCCCAGTTGGCGGCCGGCGGGCAGCACCTCGATGCCGCGCACCATGTCCTGGCCGCGTCGGCGAATATTCTGTCCCGGAGCCGGCCGTGTCGCGATCACGATCAGGTCGTCCCGCCGCGTCACCGCCTCCTGCATCACGACAGTGTCCGCTCCTTCGGGCAGTGGCGCGCCGGTGAAGATGCGCGCGGCCTGGCCGTGAGGCAGGGGGCCAGCCGTCTGGCCGGCCGCGATCCGGGAGCCGACCGGCAGCATCCAGGGGCCGTCACCGCGCAACCCGTCGGCACGCAGCGCATAGCCATCCATCGCCGATGCGTCGAAGCCCGGCGCATCGGCGGCGGCATGCACGGCCCCGGCCAGCACCCGGCCCGTCGCCGCGCCGAGCGGCAGCGTCTCGCAGTCCGCGACCGGTCGCGCCAGATCCGCCACTATCGCTAACGCCCGATCGACGGAGATCAAATCCGCGGCCGCCTCGCAGCCGCAGTCCGGCTCGCGCCGGACCGAAATCCCCGGCGACCGGGACGTCATCACGCCACCTTTGACAGGCGGGCCGCGCGCACCCAGGCCAACAGGGCCGAGGGGTCGGCGGGCAGGACCTCGGCCATGCCGTCGGTAAAGGCCTCGAAGGCAGGGCGGTTGAGCCCGTTGATGCCGGTGAGGACCGGGACTCCGGCGGCCAGCGCCTCGGCGATCAGGTCCCGAAACCCGTGCCCGTCGGCCTCGTGCTTGCCGAATTTGTTGAGGATCAGCAGATCCGCCCCGGCCGCCAGGCGCGGGCCGACCAGCGCAACCGCCTCTTCGAGCGCCGCCGGGTCGAGGCGGCAGCCGCGCGAGGCGGTCCCCAGATCCTGGCTGATGCGGATCAGGGGGCCGTCGGGCAGCACCCGCACGTCCATGTCGCACTTATGCCGGTCCGGATTGACGCAGTTGGTCTGGACCACCCCGGCCAGCCGCAGGCCTTGCGACAGCAGCGTCTCGGCAACCTCGCTCATGACCGCGTCGAGACGGCCCGGCTCACTGGAGTGTACGGCGGCAATCAGCATCGATTTTCCTTTCGCAGCATAGAATTCGCCCTAGGAGCGGCGGCGTCGCGGTTATTCATCCGGTTCAATGGGTCCACTCCGCGCCGGATTGTCCGAACAGGAAGCCGTTGGCGAAGCGCCGTTCCGGTGCCAAAGCTGCGAGTTCGGCAAGCGCTTCGTCCGGGGCGATCCGGTCGTCGGCCGCTGCCCGAAACAGACGCGCGACCTCCACCATGTCGCCGGTATGGGGCGAAAGCCGCAGCGCGCCGACGCCGGCTTCGGCCAGCGGCGCCAGATCGCCTGCGAGGTTGGCCCAGCGCTCGGAGACCGTCTGGACTCCGTTGATCGCAAGGAAGGGTTGTCCGTCGAGGGTTTCGACCGGCAGCCCGTCCGGGTCTTGCTCGCAGACGAACTGACAGGAGTCCTTGGCCAGGCCGGCAAGGCGGGCATGGTAACAGCGCGCCGAGAGCGCCAGCGGCAGCCGCCCGAACGCCCAGACCTCGATGTCGACGCCAAATCCTGCCCCGGTAGCCGCCAGCGTCGCGACGGACGAGAAGGCGAGCTCGGGGGGCAGGCAGAACGAGATTCCTCCACGCCTGGCGAGGAAGCCCAGCGTGCCCCTATTGTAGACATTGACCAACGGACCCACCGTGAAGGGCGTGCCCGGCGCGAGATGGCGCAACGCCGTCAGGTCGTTGACCTCGACCGGCAGGCCGGACTCGACCAATTCGGCCAACATCCTTCGCTCGCGCCGCAGGGTAACCAGCCCGAGCGAGGCGAGAACGACCTCCTTGCCGCCGCGCTGCAGCCGCTCGACCACCTCCGGGATGCGGTTCTGGTAGAAGGGCAGGCGTTTGGAACAGACGACCTCGCCGACCACCACCCGATCGACCGGCGCCTCGTCGGCAATCCGCGCATAAAAGTCGGACCAATCATCCGCCGGCCAGTTGTAGAGAACCGGGCCCAGTGTCAGGCGCATCGTCGCGCTCCCTTGCTCATGGCGCCCATGTTCAGCGCCAGATCTTGCGATAGGCGCCGAGCGTGCTCGCCTGCCCCTCGGTCAGATGCGCCAACTCGCTAACCGGCACCGGTTGCCCGGCGGCGATCGCGTCGGTGGCCCGGCGGAAGCTCTTCACCACCGCCGAGACATAGGCGCGGCTGCGTTGGCGGCCCTCGATCTTCAGCGCCGTCACTCCGGCCTCGGCCAGCCTGGGGATCAGTTCGGCGGCGTCGAGGCTGATCGGGTCCTCGAAGACATGACCGGTATGCCCCCCCGCCGAAAAGCATCCCTTGCACAGCGTCGGGTAGGGGGCCGGCGCATCCTTGGCGACCTTGTGAATGGTGAAGCCGCCGAGGCGCGAGACCAGTTCCTCCTGCTCCTCGCCATAGACGACATGACTGGCCGGCGAGCAGACGCCGTGCATGTTAGGCGACCGTCCGGTGGCGTAGGAGGACAGCGAGCAACGTCCCTCGGCCATCACGCAAAGCCCGCCGAAAACGAAGACTTCGGTCTCGACGTCGATGTCGCGGTTGATCGCGGCGATCTCCTCGACGCTCAGCACCCGGGGCAGCACGACCCGCTTCACGTCGAACGCCTCGGCGTAGAACATGATCGCGTCGGCATTGGCGGCCGCCGCCTGCACCGAGAGATGACGCCGGAGCGCCGGACGGTGTTCGGCGGCATAGGCGAGCAGGCCGAGATCGGCCATGATCACCGCGTCGGCGCCGGCAGCCTCGGCGTCGTCGACGGCGCGGTGCCAGAAATCCTCCGCACCGGCGCGCGGGAAGGTATTGATCGCGATCAAGAGCTTGGCGCCCGCCTTGTGGGCGTAGGCGGCACCGGCGGCCATCTCGTCACGCGAAAAATTCAGTCCGGGAAAATTGCGGGCATTGGTCTCGTCGGCGAAGCCGCAGTAAATCGTGTGCGCACCCGCGTCGACGGCCGCGCGCAACGCCGCGGGCGTGCCGGCCGGGCAGACGAGTTCCAGCGCCGGTCCGCTCACGCGTTCATCTCCGGCCGCATCAGCGCGACCCCGGTGATCCGTTCCGCCACCCGCGCCAGCGGACGCAACTGCCGCCCCACCGCGCGACCCGGCGCGCCGAAACTTCCCGCGACCGCCTCGAACAGGTCGATCTCGGCATCGTCGGTCGCGTTGCGCAGCGCCAGCGCGGCCTCGGTGTCGCCCTCCACGGCAATGTCGCGAGAGAAAAACAGCGCGTCGCCGTCATAGGCGCCATGGATCATGCCGAGAAGCGCGGCCAGCGGCCCCGCGATCCGGCAGTCCCAGTGGCATGGGGCCGAACGGCTCAGCGCTTCGATGCTGGGCCGGCTGGGCCTGGGACAGAGCAGAAAGGCAAATGGCAGATCCGTGGGGTCGATCAGAAAGCGCTTTTGCGCATGCGGGCCCAGACGCGTGAACAGGCCGGGATGGTGCTCCGCCATGTCGCGCGCGGCGCGTCCCAGAATGAGAGACAAGGGACCGGGCGGCAGCTGCGCGAGCAACCGCGCACCCGCGGACGGAAAATGAGGGATCGAATTGGCGCCGTTCATGCCGTTCGAGGTAACCGCGACCGCTCCCCCCGGCATTGATCGAGATCAAGTCCGGCGAACCGATCGGCAGGCTATCAGGGCGGATCGAGAGGAATGATGCCGATCCGCGACCTGCCCCCCTTCGCCAACCTTGGCGAGTTCCTCAGCCACCTTGACCGCTCGGGCGACCTGGCACGGGTGGCGGAACCCGTTTCGCTGGAACACCAGATGACGGCGGTGCATCGCCATGTCTTGCGTGAGGGCGGGGCGGCGCTGCGCTTCGACGCGGCGACGGATGGCCAGGGACGCCTCGCGACAATGCCGGTTATCGCCAATCTGTTCGGCACGCAGCAGCGGGTGGCGGCGGGCCTGGGGCTGACCTCCGACAGAGTGGAGGAGCTGGGCGAGCTCCTCGCCGCACTGCGCGAACCCGCCCCGGTCGAGGGGATGCGCGACGCGTTCTCGCGCTGGCCGATGCTGCGCTCAGCGCTGGCGACCCGGCCCCGTCTGGTGAACCGCGCGCCCGTGCAGCATACGGTTCTGGAGGGCAGGGATGTCGATCTCGGCCGCCTGCCGGTGCAGACCTGCTGGCCCGGCGAACCGGCGCCGCTGATCACCTGGCCGCTGGTGATCACCCGTCCACCGGAAACGGAAGCCGGCGACACCACCCAGACCAATATGGGCGTTTATCGGATGCAGGTGCTCGGCCGCGATCGTGCGATCATGCGCTGGCTGGCGCATCGTGGCGGCGCCGCGCACCACCGGGCCTGGGCGGCGCGTGGCGAGGCGATGCCGGTGGCGGTGGCGATCGGCGCCGATCCGGCGACGATGCTGGCCGCCGCCCTGCCGTTGCCCGAGGGGCTCGCGGAACTTCGCTTCGCCGGCGTGCTGCGGGGCGAACGCCAGGCGCTGGCTCCGGCGCGCACGGTTCCGCTGATGGTACCCGCCGAGGCAGAGATCGTACTCGAAGGCTGGGTTTCGCCGACCGAAACGGCGCAGGAAGGTCCCTATGGCGACCACACCGGCTACTATAACGCGGTCCAGCCATTCCCGGTGATGCGGATCAGCGCCATCACCATGCGCCGCGACCCGCTGTATCTCACCACCTTCACCGGCAGGCCGCCGGACGAACCGTCGGTGATCGGCGAGGTCTTCAACACACTGGCGCTGCCGATGATTCGCCGGCAGATCCCCGAAATCGTCGATCTGTGGCTGCCGCCCGCTGCGTGCTCCTATCGCATGGCCGTGATCTCGATCCGCAAGCGCTATCCCGGACAGGCGCGGCGGGTGATGATGGCGCTGTGGGGGATGCTGGCGCAGTTCTCCTACACCAAGACGATCATCGTCGTGGACGACGACATCGATCCCAGAAGCTGGTCCGATATTTCCTGGGCGCTGGCGACGCGCATGGACCCCTCGCGCGATCTCATGGTGATCGACCGGACGCCAATCGACTACCTCGACTTCGCCTCGCCCGAACCCGGTCTTGGCGGCAAGCTGGGGATCGACGCCACCAACAAGATCGGCGCCGAGACCCGGCGCGAATGGGGAAAGGTGCTGGATATGCCGGCTCCGCTGGCCGAAGAGGCGGCGCGATTCTGCGAGCGGCTCGGACTGGTCGGATCGAAGGAGCTGCCGGCATGAGCGCCGCCCCTGTCATTCTGGGCGTCAGCGGCGCCTCCGGCGCGGCGATCGCCCTGCGCCTGGCCGAGCTGTTGAGCGCGGCGGCGGTGCCGGTCGAACTGATCGTCACCCGCGGCGCCGAGCGGACCCTGAACGAGGAAGTCGGCCCCGATGCGCTGGCCCGGCTCGACCGCCTCGCCACCAGACGTCATGCGATCGACGATCTCGGCGCCACGGTCGCCTCCGGCTCCTATCCCGTCGCCGGGATGATCGTGGCGCCTTGCTCGATGCGCAGCCTCGGCGCGATCGCGAATTCTCTGAGCGACAATCTGCTCGTCCGCGCCGCCGACGTGCAGTTGAAGGAGCGGCGCCGGCTGGTGCTGATCGCCCGCGAATCGCCGCTGCATCTCGGCCATTTGCGGGCCATGTGCGCGGTGACCGAGATGGGCGCCATCGTCGCGCCCCCGAGCCCGGCCTTCTATCTGAAACCGGTAACCTCAGACGAGATCATCGACCAGATTGCCCGGCGCGCGGCCGATCTTCTCGGTGTGCTGCCGCCGATGGCGCGACAATGGACCGATGCATGCCGGCCTCCATTGTCCAGACCGGGCGGTGTTTGATCACGTCGTTCGCGAAGAGCGGTTGCCCTGAAAAAGTACTCGATAAGATGGGACTTGCCCCGCTTTGGTGCAGAGCGTTTTCAGTTTTACGCGGCCGGCCTTTCGAATTGCACGAGCTGTCGAATGTAATTATCGAACGGTGTTCGCATAGAAAAAGTGGCTCGGCTTAGGGACTTTACGTCCCAGATTCCGAGCCACTTTCCGCCCTATCCGTCAACTTCAATCCCTTGAAAAGGCGGTTATCCGTTCAATCCAAGAGCTCCGATTCTAGACGCTATAATACATGTCGAACTCGACCGGATGCGGCGTCATCTCGAACCGCAGCACTTCGGCCATCTTCAGGTCGATGAACGAACTGATCTGGTCGTCGTCGAAGACGCCGCCGGCTTTCAGGAAGTCGCGATCGGCGTCGAGGCTTTCCATCGCCTCGCGGAGCGAACGGCAGACAGTCGGAATCTCTTTCAGCTCCTCCGGCGGCAGGTCGTACAGGTCCTTGTCCATGGCCGCGCCCGGATGGATCTTGTTCTTGATGCCGTCGAGGCCGGCCATCAGCATGGCCGAGAAGGCGAGATAGGGGTTCGCCGTCGCATCGGGGAAACGCACCTCGACGCGCTTGGCCTTGGGCGACTGGCCGAAGGGGATGCGGCAGGATGCCGAGCGGTTGCGCGCCGAATAGGCCAGCAGCACCGGCGCCTCGTAGCCCGGGACGAGCCGCTTGAACGAATTCGTCGACGGGTTGGTGAAGGCGTTGAGCGCCTTGGCGTGCTTGATGATGCCGCCGATGTAGAACAGCGCGCTTTCCGACAGACCGGCATATTCATTGCCGGCGAAGGTCGGCTTGCCGCCCTTCCAGATCGACTGGTGAACATGCATGCCCGAGCCGTTGTCGCCGAAGACCGGCTTTGGCATGAAGGTCGCCGTCTTGCCGTAGGCGTTCGCCACCTGATGGATGACGTATTTGTAGATCTGCATCTTGTCGGCGTTGCGGGTCAGCGTGTCGAACTTGATACCGAGCTCGTGCTGCGCGGCCGCCACCTCATGGTGATGCTTTTCGACCGAAACGCCCATTTCGGCCATCACCGTCAGCATCTCGGAGCGGATATCCTGGCAGGAATCAATCGGGGGCACAGGGAAATAGCCGCCCTTGACGCGCGGACGGTGACCCAGATTGCCGGTCTCGTAGTCGGTGTCGTCATTCGATGGCAATTCCGTCGAGTCGAGCTTGAACCCGGTATTGTAGGGATCGGCCTTGTAGCGCACGTCGTCGAAGATGAAGAACTCCGCCTCCGGACCGACGAAGATGGTATCGCCGGTTCCGGACTGGGTGAGGTAGGCTTCTGCCTTCTTCGCCGTCGAACGCGGATCGCGGTTGTAGGCCTCGCCGGAGACAGGGTCGAGGATGTCGCAGACGATCGCCATGGTCGACTGGGCGAAGAACGGGTCCATGTAGGCCGTTTCCGGATCCGGCATCAGCACCATGTCGGATTCGTTGATCGCCTTCCAGCCGGCGATCGACGAGCCGTCGAACATCGTGCCTTCGGAGAACAGGTCCTCGTCGACGAGGGTCACATCCATCGTCACATGCTGGGTCTTGCCCTTCGGATCGGTGAAGCGCAGATCGACGAATTTCACGTCGTTGTCCTTGACCTGCTTCAGGATGTCGTTGGCGCTCGTCATGGTTGTCTTTCCTGTTACTGAACGATGTAATTGTTGCGGGAGAGGGCGGGCGTCAGATCGCGTCTGTGCCGGCTTCGCCGGTGCGGATACGGATCGCTTCCTCGATATTGGAGACGAAGATCTTGCCGTCGCCGATGCGTCCCGTCTGGGCCGCCTTGCGAATGGCTTCGACCGCCGCCGCGACGGTTTCGTCGGCGAGCACGATCTCGACCTTCACCTTCGGAAGGAAGTCGACGACATATTCGGCGCCGCGATAAAGCTCGGTGTGCCCCTTCTGGCGCCCGAAACCCTTGGCCTCGGTGACGGTGATCCCCTGAAGTCCGACCTCCTGGAGCGCTTCCTTCACCTCATCCAGCTTGAAAGGCTTGATGATAGCCTCGACCTTCTTCATCGATCGTCCTTTTCGACGTTGCCCTCGTCACGGGCCGCCGGCCCGTCACCTCTGCCGAAAGCAGGAGACGTGCCAAAGACGGCTTAGAACCGTGACCGGTTCGAAATAGTTTCACGAACGCTCTTCCGTGACCGCAATCGGCCCGGTCCGCGCGCTGGAAGACCGAGCAAACGCATCGGTGGAACCGAAGGCGGATGCTTGCGATCATTCTCTCGGCTACACGAGGCCGGTCCTTCTGTCACCTGGAATGCCCAATACGCTGTCACAATGATGAAGGAATAGGCAGGACAATGGTCTTTCAAGATGCATGCGGCACCGCGCTTCTGACGCCCGATGAGATGGCCGAGGCGGATCGCCGGACCATCGCGGCCGGAACGCCCGGCATCGCGCTGATGGAGCGGGCGGCGGAGTCGGTCGCCGCCGCCGTCCATTCGCATTATCCGCGCGCCGAACGGATCGCGCTGCTGGCCGGCCCCGGCAACAATGGCGGCGATGCCTATGCCGCGGCCCGGTTGCTGGGTGAGGCGGGGCGCCGGGTGGAGATATTCGGCCTCGTCGCTGCGACGAAGCTTCACGGAGACGCCGCCATCGCCGCGACGGCTTTCGGCGGAACCACGCATCCGCTCGACAGCTTCGATCCCGCGGCGTTCGATCTGGTCATCGACGGCCTGTTCGGAGCCGGCCTGTCGCGCCCCGTCGAGGGCGGGGCGGCCGGGGTGATCCGCAAGCTGAACGCGGCGCCGACACCGGTCGTCGCCATCGATCTTCCGTCAGGCGTCTCAGGCGCTACCGGCGAGCGCCTGGGCGAAGCGGTTTCGGCCGATCTGACGGTGACCTTCTTCCGGCGCAAGCCGGGCCATTTGCTGGAGCCGGGCCGGAGCCTTTGCGGACCCACCATCGTCGCCGATATCGGCATCCCGGCGACGGTTCTCGACGCCATTGCCCCGATGATCTTCGCCAATGAGCCGGCACTGTGGATGGACGCGCTCAAGCGTCCACCCATAGCCGGTCATAAATACGACCGCGGCCATGCCGTCGTCTTTTCCGGCGGCGCGACGCGAACCGGCGCGGCGCGACTGGCCGCGACGGCGGCGTTGCGCGGCGGTGCCGGACTGGTCACGATCTTTTCACCGGGCGCGGCGCTGATGGCCAATGCCGCGCATCTCACCGCCATCATGCTGAGGCGTTGCGACGACGAGGCGGCGCTCGGAGAACGCCTGGAAGACTCGCGGTTCAACGCCTTCGTGCTCGGGCCGGGCTTCGGTGTCGGCGAGCGAGCGCGGTGTTTCGCCAGCGCGGTGCTGGCGGCGGGGCGGCGACTGGTTCTCGACGCCGACGGCATCACCGCTTTCGCGGACGATCCGGACACCCTGTTCGCAGCCGCCCGGGCCGGGGGGAAGGGGGCTTCGGCGCTCGTGCTGACGCCCCATGATGGCGAGTTCAAGCGGCTGTTTCCCGACATTGCGGATCGACATGCCTCGAAGCTGGAGCGGGCGCGGGTGGCGGCCACACGCGCCGGCGCGATCATTGTCCTGAAAGGGCGTGACACGGTCATCGCCGCGCCGGACGGGCGAGCCGCGATCAATGCGACCGGAACGCCCTGGCTGGCGACAGCGGGGACGGGCGACGTTCTCGCTGGGCTCGTCGCGGCGCAACTCGCGCAAGGCACCCCCAGCTTCGAGGCAGCCTGCGCGGCGGTCTGGATGCATGGGCGGGCCGCCGAACTGTTCGGGCCGGGACTGATTTCGGAGGATTTGCCTGCGATGCTGCCGAAGGTTCATCGCCAACTGGAAGCCCTTGCTTCCAATCCGCGCGCCTGATTTCCACTCGCTCGAGTCGGAGGCGCGGCGCAGCCTGCTCAGCGGTTGCCGAGCCGCTCCATCAACGCCATCGCCGCCTGCGGCGCCCGTACCTTGCCCTCGCGGATGAAGTAGACGAACACCTCGCGCGGCGTCTTCGCGGCATGCGTTTGCGGATCGGCGCGTGGCAGGTCGTCCGGTTCGCCGCCCGTCGCCCAGAGCCGTGCCCGCTCGGCCCAGCGATCGAGTGCATCGGACGGATAGCCGGTCTCGATCTCGGCATTGCCCTTCTGCAGCCGCGCATAGACGAAATCCGATGTCATATCGGCGATCTCGGCATAATCGGCGCTTTCCGCGTAGACGATGGCGGCGCCGGCATCACGGCACAGCGTCAGCGCCTCGGGACACACGAAGCTTTCGTGGCGCAGCTCAACCGCGTGACGCAGCCGGATTCCGTCGATGTCTTTCGGCAACAATTTGAGGAAGGCGCCGAAATCGTCCGGCTCGAAGCGCTTGGTGCCGGCGAGCTGCCACAGGATCGGCCCCAGCTTGTCGCCCAGTTCAACGATGCCCGAGCGCACGAAGCGGTCGATGGATTCGCCGCCCTCGGCCAGCACCTTGCGATTGACCGCATAGCGCGGCGCCTTGAGCGAGAAGACGAAGCCGTCCGGCGTCTCGCTCGCCCATTTGGCGAAGGTCTCGGGCTTTTGCGAACGGTAGAAGGTGCCGTTGACCTCGATCGTTGTCAGCTTCGAGGCGGCATATTCCAGCTGACGCTTTTTCGGCAGACCATCAGGATAGAACGAGCCTTCCCAGGGCGCGAAGGTCCAGCCGCCGATGCCGGCGCGGATAGCCGCTGATTGGGTCATGGCGCACTCCACTTGTTCTTAGCTAAGCGATTAGCTATATTGCAATTCATGGCGACTTTCACGGTTCATCAGGCCAAGACCGAACTCTCCAAACTCATGGCTCGCGCCGAAGCAGGCGAGGAGATTGTCATCGCGCGTCGCGACAAACCTGCGGTCAAGCTGGTTCCCGTCGGCGAAATGCGAAAGAAGGAGCGTATTCCAGGGGCGCTGAAGGGCATGTTCAAGGTTCCGGACAATGTCTTCGACCCCCTTCCGGAGGACGAATTGCAGGCGTGGGACGGTAAATATTCGTTTGAACCCGATAAATGAGATTGCTTCTCGATACGCACACCTTGGCGTGGTGGCTATTGGACCACCCGCGGCTGTCCGCCACAATCCGGAATCTGCTGAAAGATACCGACAACGCGGTCTTCGTGAGCGCGGTCTCCGCCCTCGAGGCAGCGACGAAGTTCCGGCTCGGAAAGTGGCCGGAAGTCGGGCCGATGGCGACAGCCTTCGAAGAAGTGATGCGCGACCAGGATCTGCCGATCATCCCGATTGCCGCGCGCCACGCGGCGCGCGCCGGACTGATGGACGGAGCGCATCGCGATCCGTTCGATCGCATTCTCGCAGCTCAGGCCGAGATCGAAGACCTGGTGCTTGCGACCAATGATCCGCGTTTCACCGATTTCGGAACAAAAACGGTGTGGTAGATGGCCGGGCGAACTACGGGCTTCTTTTGACCGGTTGATCCTCGCACAGGAAATTGAGGTCGCTTACTCGGCTGCCACGCTGCTCACATGCGGGCGCCGCTGCAGCAGACCCTTCAGGAACTGCCCGGTATAGGAGCGCTCGGCCTTGACGATATCCTCCGGTGTGCCGGACGCGACGATCTCGCCGCCGCCGTCGCCGCCCTCAGGCCCGATGTCCACCACCCAGTCGGCCGTCTTGATCACCTCGAGATTATGCTCGATGACGACGACCGTGTTGCCGCGGTCGACGAGGTCGTGCAGCACGGTCAAAAGCTTCGCGACATCGTGGAAGTGCAGTCCAGTCGTCGGCTCGTCCAAAATATAGAGCGTCCGGCCGGTCGCCTTGCGCGACAGCTCCTTGGCGAGCTTCACCCGCTGCGCCTCGCCGCCCGACAGCGTATTCGCCTGCTGGCCGACCTTGATGTAACCGAGCCCGACCTCGTTCAGCGTGGCGAGCTTGTCGCGCACCGCCGGCACGGCGGCGAAGAAGTCGACGCCTTCCTCGACGGTCATATCGAGAACGTCGGCGATCGACTTCTCCTTGAAGGTCACCTCCAGCGTCTCGCGATTGTAGCGCTTGCCGTGGCAGACGTCGCAGGTGACGTAGACATCCGGCAGGAAGTGCATTTCGATCTTGATGACGCCGTCGCCGTGGCACGCCTCGCAACGTCCGCCCTTGACGTTGAACGAGAACCGGCCGGGCTGATAGCCGCGGGCCTTGGCCTCTGGAAGCCCGGCGAACCAATCACGGATCGGCGTAAACGCGCCGGTGTAGGTCGCCGGGTTCGAGCGCGGGGTGCGGCCGATCGGCGACTGGTCGATGTCGATGACCTTGTCGAGATGTTCCAGACCCTCGATATGGTCGTGCTCGGCCGGTACGTCACGGGCGTTGGCGATGCGGCGGGCCGCCGCCTTGAACAGTGTCTCGATCAGGAAGGTCGACTTGCCGCCGCCGGAGACGCCGGTGACGCAGGAGAATAGGCCGAGCGGAATCTCGGCGGTGACGTCCTTCAAATTGTTGCCGCGCGCGCCGACCACCTTCAGCCGCTTGCCTTTGACCGGCTTGCGGCGCTTTTCCGGCACCGGCACGCCGAGATCGCCGGACAGATAGCGCCCGGTCAGGGAGTTCGGATGTGCCTTGATCTCGGCGGGCGTGCCCGAGGCGATGATCTCGCCGCCATGGATGCCAGCCGCCGGCCCTATATCGACGACATAATCGGCCGACAGGATCGCGTCCTCGTCATGCTCGACGACGATGACGGTGTTGCCGATATCGCGCAGGTGCTTCAGCGTGACCAGCAACCGCTCATTGTCGCGCTGATGCAGGCCGATCGACGGCTCGTCCAGGACATAGAGAACGCCGGTGAGCCCCGAGCCGATCTGCGAGGCGAGGCGGATGCGCTGGCTTTCGCCGCCGGATAGGGTTCCGGATGAGCGCGACAGGGTCAGATATTCGAGCCCGACATCGTTGAGGAAGCGGAGCCGCTCACGGATTTCCTTCAAGATCCGCACGGCGATCTGATTGTGCTTGTCGCTGAGTTTGGCCGGCAGCGCCTCGAACCAGTCGCCAGCCGCGCGGATCGACAGCTCGGTCACCTCGCCGATGTGGCATCCGCCGATCTTGACCGCCAGCGCCTCCGGTTTCAGCCGATGGCCACCGCAGGCCGGGCAGGGGGTCGCCGACATGAAGCGCTCGATCTCCTCGCGCATCCAGGCCGAATCGGTCTCCTTCCAGCGGCGCGCGAGATTGGGCACGATGCCCTCGAAGCTTTTCGTCGTCTTGTAGGATCGCATTCCGTCATTGTAGCGGAATTCGATCTTGGTCTTGCCGGTGCCGTTCAGGATCGCGTTCTGGGCGTCATCCGGCAGCTCCGACCATTTGTCGGTCTGTTTGAAGCCGAAGGTGCGTCCGAGCGCGTCGAGCGTCTGGGCGTAATAGGGCGAGGTCGATTTCGCCCAGGGCGCGATCGCGCCGCCCTTCAGCGTCACTGCCTCGTTGGGGACGATCAGCTTGGGATCGACGGCGCGCTGCGAGCCGAGGCCGTCGCAGCGCGGACAGGCGCCGAACGGATTGTTGAACGAAAACAAGCGCGGCTCGATCTCCGGGATCGTGAAGCCCGAAACCGGGCAGGCGAATTTTTCCGAAAACACCAGTTGCCGCGGTTTGCCGTTCTCGTCGACGCCGTCGGCGAATTCGGCCACCGCCAGCCCATCTGCGAGACCCAGCGCGGTCTCCATTGAATCTGCAAGGCGCGCGGATATGTCGCCCCGTACGACGATACGGTCGACCACCACGTCGATATCGTGCTTGTACTTCTTGTCGAGGACCGGCGCGTCGGCAATGTCGTAGAACTCACCGTCGACGCGGACCCGCTGGAAGCCCTTTTTCTGCAGTTCCGCCAGTTCCTTGCGGTATTCGCCCTTGCGGCCGCGCACGATGGGGGCCAGCAGATAGAGACGGGCGCCCTCGTCGAGTTCCAGGACGCGGTCGACCATCTGGCTGACCGTCTGGCTCTCGATCGGCAGGCCGGTGGCGGGCGAATAGGGAACGCCGACGCGCGCGAACAGCAGCCGCAGATAGTCGTAGATTTCGGTGACGGTGCCGACGGTCGAACGCGGGTTTTTCGAGGTCGTTTTCTGTTCGATCGAGATCGCCGGCGACAGCCCGTCGATCTGATCGACATCGGGCTTTTGCATCATCTCGAGGAACTGGCGGGCATATGCCGACAGGCTCTCGACATAGCGCCGCTGCCCTTCGGCATAGATCGTGTCGAACGCCAGCGACGACTTGCCCGAGCCCGACAGGCCGGTCATGACGATCAATGTGTCGCGCGGCAGGTCAAGATCGACGTTCTTGAGATTATGCTCGCGCGCGCCGCGAATGGAGATCGTCTTCAGTTCGGCCATGACGCGTCCGGCGGTCCTTGTGATTGGGAGACCGAGCCTACTTAAGTCGTCCAGGCGACTCTTCCAAGGCGGCCCGCCATTGACTCGATTTCAATAATGTTCTTTTTTTGTTCTTAGCAGGCTAAAGTGAGTCAGCCAAGCGCATACGGCCGGCGCCGGGAAATCGCGCAAACGGACGCAGAGCGTTTTCAGCGGTGGACGAGTGCGCCTGCGTCCTTTCGCCCCTTCGCGTGGTCGGATAGGATCGCGCCGGTTTTAAAGCATGGAGTTCGATAATGGCAGGCAGCGTGAACAAGGTGATCCTGGTCGGAAATCTCGGAGCCGATCCGGAGATCCGCCGCCTGAACTCCGGCGACGCGGTGGTCAATCTGCGGATCGCCACCTCGGAAAGCTGGCGGGACAAGAATAGCGGCGAGCGCCGGGAAAAGACCGAGTGGCACAATGTCGTGATCTTCAACGAGAACCTCGTGAAGGTCGCCGAGCAATATCTGAAGAAGGGCGCGAAGGTCTATATCGAGGGCCAGCTCCAGACCCGCAACTGGGAGGACCAGTCGGGGCAGAAGCGCTATACGACGGAAGTCGTGCTGCAACGCTTCCGCGGCGAACTGCAGATGCTCGACAGTCGCGGCGAAGGCGGCGGCTCCGGTGGTGGTGGCGGCGGTTATGACCAGAGCGGCGGCGCGCGCGGCGGCTCCGGTGGCGGCGGAAAATCCGGCGGCGGCGGTTACGACCAGGGCGGCGGCGGTGGGGGATCGTCGCGCGATCTCGACGACGAAATCCCGTTCTGAATCGGAGGAGACGGCCGATTCGAACCTTTGGCGCGCTCGGCATCGTCTGCCTGGCTGGCGCCGCCGTCGCATCGTTCAGCGTTGCGACGGCGGGCGAGGTGACCGTGGAAGCGGCCCGCGTCACGCCTGAAAACGGCGGCGCCTTCGGCTTCGCGGTGACGCTTCGCCACGCCGACGAAGGCTGGGACCACTACGCCGACCGCTGGGACGTGGTCGGACGGGACGGTCTACGGGACCCGGACGCTGCTCCATCCCCACACGGACGAACAACCCTTCACCCGAAGCCAATCGGGGATCGCGCTTCCCGACGGAGTTCGCGAGGTTTTGGTGCGCGGCCACGACAACATCCATGGCGACGGACAGGGCAAGACGGTAGTGATCCCCGGACGCTGAAGCGGCGGCGGCGCGAATTTGCCGGTTAGCCGGCTGTGGCGATGCTCAGGCTGGATTGAACCAATGCCGCGATTCCATCCGCGACGAACTGCACCGCCAATGCGGCCAGGAGCACGCCCAGGAGCCGGGAAATCACCGCGCGGCCGGTGGCGCCAAGCCAGCGGTCGAAATGGTCCGCCACCGCGAGAAAGCCGAAGGTGACCGCGAGGGCGGTGAAAACCACGACCACGAGGCCGACCTGTCCGGCCAGACTGGGGACCGCACCGGACAACAGGATCACGGCCGAAATCGCGCCCGGTCCCGCCATCAGCGGGATCGCCAGGGGAAAGGCGGCGACGTCAGCCACATCCGGATCATCCACCGCGCGATTGGCGCTGCGCTCGTGGCGTTCCTTTCGCTTCTCGAAGACCAGTTCGAAGCCGATCCAAAACAGGAACAGGCCACCCGCCACGCGGAAGGCGCCGAGTGTGATGCCGAGACCTTCGAGCAGCATGAGACCGGCAAGCCCGAACAGGGTCAGGATCACGAAGGCGATGATGCAGGCCCGGAGCGCGATGCGGCGTCGTTCGGCAGCCCCCACGCCCGGCGTCACCGCCAGGAACAGGGGCACGAGCCCGAGCGGATCGAGGATGACGAAGAGCGTGACAAAGCCGCTGAGAAGAAGATCGAACATATTCCAGCCGTCCGGTGATCCAGCATTCTGGGTAGCAGGTGCCGACCGGTCGTCAACCGCTACGTTCGCCATCGCCGTCGAGCGAACGATCCGACGGGCTGATTCTCGCCAATTCGCGCCGGTTTTCGGCGGATGTGTCGGACGTCGTTGGAGGTTTCTTTTGCCACTCGCGCAAACGATTGAAATAGTTAGACAAATTCGCCGCCGACAACGACCGCGGGAATTGCCCTTGACGCGCCATTCGCGCTATAGCCAAGCAATGAATTTCAAGCCTACCGGGACATGATTTTGGCCGAAGACGACGACAACACGACGCCGCCGGAACGCCCCAGCGGTATCGACTCCATTTCGATCATCGAGGAAATGCAGCGCAGCTATCTCGATTACGCCATGAGCGTGATCGTCAGCCGTGCGCTTCCGGACGTGCGCGATGGCTTGAAGCCTGTGCATCGGCGCATCCTCTACGCCATGCACGGGATGGGCCTCAGCTTCAACAAGCCCTATCGCAAGTCCGCCGGTGTCGTCGGTGAGGTGATGGGTAAATACCATCCGCACGGCGATTCCTCGATCTACGACGCCCTCGTGCGAATGGCGCAGGATTGGTCGCTGCGCGTGCCGCTCATCGAGGGGCAGGGCAATTTCGGCTCGATCGACGGCGATCCGCCGGCGGCCATGCGCTATACCGAGACCCGGCTCTACAAGGTCTCCGAGGCGCTGCTCGAGGATATCGACAAGGAGACCGTCGACTTCCAGGACAATTACGACGGCCGCGAACGGGAGCCGGTCGTCCTTCCGGCGCGTTTCCCGAACCTTCTCGTCAACGGCTCCGGCGGCATCGCCGTTGGCATGGCGACGAACATTCCTCCGCACAATCTCGGCGAGATCGTCGACGGCTGCGTGGCGATGATCGACAATCCTGCGATCGCGCTGGAAGAGTTGATGGAATTCATTCCTGGTCCGGATTTCCCGACCGGGGCGATCGTTCTCGGTCGTGCGGGCATCCTGTCCGCCTATTCTACCGGCCGCGGCTCGATCCTGATGCGCGGCAAGGCTCACATCGAGCCGATGCGCGGCGACCGCGAAGCGATCATCATCACCGAGGTTCCCTATCAGGTGAACAAGGCCTCGATGATCGAGAAGATGGCCGATCTCGTGCGCGACAAGCGCATTGAGGGTATCTCGGACATCCGCGACGAGAGCGACCGCGACGGTTACCGTGTGGTCATCGAACTGAAGCGTGACGCGTCCTCCGACGTCATCCTCAACCAGCTCTACCGCTTCACGCCGCTGCAGACCTCCTTCGGCGCGAATATGGTCGCGCTGAATGGCGGCAAGCCGGAGCAGCTGACGCTGATCGACATGCTGTCGGCCTTCATCGCCTTCCGCGAGGAGGTGGTGAACCGGCGCACCAAGTTCCTGCTGCGCAAGGCGCGCGAGCGGGCCCACGTTCTCGTCGGCCTGGCCATTGCCGTGGCCAATATCGACGAAATCATCAAGCTGATCCGCGCCGCGCCGGACCCGGCGACGGCGCGCGAACAGCTGATGGCCCGCGCATGGGAAGCCAAGGACGTCGCCCCGCTGATCCGGCTGATCGACGATCCGCGCCACCGCATCGCCGAGGACGGCACCTATCGCTTGTCGGAAGCCCAGGCACGGGCGATCCTCGATCTGCGCCTCCAGCGCCTGACCGCGCTCGGCCGGGACGAAATCGGCGACGAGCTCAACAAGATCGGCGAGGAGATCAAGGAGTATCTCGAAATCCTCTCCTCGCGCACCAAGGTCCGCGAGATCATCAAGGCCGAACTCATCGCCGTGCGCGACGAGTTCGCGACGCCGCGCCGCACAGAGCTGACCGAAGGGGCGGCGGACATGGACGACGAGGATTTGATTCCGCGTGAGGACATGGTCGTCACTGTCAGCCATGGCGGCTACATCAAGCGCGTTCCCCTGACCACCTATCGGTCACAGCGGCGCGGCGGCAAAGGCCGATCCGGCATGTCGCTGAAGAACGACGAGGATTTCGTCACCCGGCTGTTCGTTGCCAACACGCACACGCCGGTCTTGTTCTTCTCATCGCGCGGCATCGTCTACAAGGAAAAGGTCTGGCGGCTGCCGCTGGCGAGCCCGCAGGCGCGTGGCAAGGCGCTGATCAACATGCTTCCGCTGGAAAAGGGCGAGCGCATCACCTCGATCCTGCCGCTACCGAGCGATCCCGAGGCGGCCGCCGAACTCAACGTGATGTTCGCGACGACCCGTGGCACGGTTCGCCGCAACAAGCTGTCCGACTTCGTGCAGGTCAATCGCAACGGCAAGATCGCGATGAAACTGGACGAGGAGGGCGACGAAATCCTGGCCGTCGCCACCTGTTCGGAAGACGACGACGTGTTCATGACGGCGGCCTCCGGCCAATGCATCCGCTTCCCGACGACCGATGTGCGCGTCTTCGCCGGCCGCAATTCGGTCGGCGTCCGCGGCATCGCGCTCGCCAAGGGCGATACCGTCATCTCGATGGCGATCCTGCGTCATGTGGATGCCACCCCGGCCGAGCGGGCCTCCTATCTGAAGATGCGCCGCGCCGTCGAGGGCGAAGCCGCCGCCGAGACCGTGGTCGAGGAGGAGGGCGTCGAGGACGTCGCGATCGACCAGGAGCGCTATGGCTTCCTCAGCGCCAACGAGGAATTCGTGCTGACGCTGAGCGAGTTCGGCTATGGCAAGCGCTCGTCGTCCTATGATTTCCGCACCATCGGTCGCGGCGGCAAGGGCATCCGCGCCACCGATCTGTCGAAAGCGAGCGAGATCGGAAATCTTGTCGCCGGCTTCCCGGTCGAGGACGGCGATCAGATTCTGCTCGTCACCGATCGGGGTCAGCTGATCCGGGTGCCGGTGGAAGGCATCCGCATTGCCGGTCGGGCGACGCGCGGCGTCACCATCTTCCGGACGGCCGAGGGCGAGCGTGTCGTTTCGGTGGAGCGGATTCCCGATCAGGGCGCCGATGACGCGGAGGAGACGGAAGCGCCACAGGCGGACGACGATGTCGCGAGCGATGGCGGCCCTGAAGGCGAGACGTCCTGACGTTTCAGGTTCGACGCGCGTGCATTCACAAACATAAAAGCCGTCCGGAGCGATTCCGGACGGCTTTCTGATGTCTGCGCCGCGGCGAGGATACGCGCGGCCGGCTCGCTCGGTGAGCGGCGTCTATTGCATGAAGCGGGTCCGGCGGGCAGTCGCTTTGACGCGCACGTTCTGCGACTCGCTATGGAGCGTGATGGCGGTTGCGGAAAGCAGGGTGACGATCATGGCGAGGGCAAGCGCGAAAACCAGCATGTCAATACTCCGTTGTTCGCTTTAAAAACCCGGTAGCGGCGAATTTGTTCCATATAAACTCCGCGAGCTGAACGACGGCACAGGAAGTGGTTCATAAACCGTTCATCCGCGTGGGGGTCTCCGCTGGGCCTCTTCCGAATTTTTCTTTGGCAAGGACAGGATATTCGAAGCCATGAAACGCGCGTTTTACCCTGGATCCTTCGACCCGATCACCAACGGTCACCTCGACATTCTGCGTCAGGCGGTGGCGATTTTCGACGAGGTCGTCATCGGCATCGGTGTCCATCCGGGCAAGCAACCGATGTTCAGCTTCGATGAGCGCGCCCGGTTGATCGCCGAATGTGCCGAGACGGAATCCATTACCGGCCACACCGGCCCGATCCGCGTCGTCGCCTTCGATGGGCTCGTGGTCGAGGCCGCGCGTGACGCCGGTGCAGTGGCGTTGGTCCGCGGCCTGCGCGACGGAACCGATCTTGATTACGAGATGCAGATGGCCGGGATGAACGGCGTCATGCGGCCGGAGGTTGCGACAATCTTCTTTCCGGCTTCGCCTGCGACAAGGCCCATAACCGCCACATTGGTCCGCCAAATCGCCATGATGGGCGGGGACGTTACGCCGTTCGTGCCCGGAAACGTCGCGGAAGCGATACGAGGAAAAGTCGCCTGACGCGAACCGCGGGCGCCACAATCTGGGAACCATCTCGCATGAAGTTTTTCGCTACACTCGGCCTGGCCGTGTCGATCGCCGCCGCATCCTTCACGGGTCTCGCGTCAGCGCAGCAATCAGATCCCGAAAACACCCTGGTCATCACCACGAAGACCGGCGACATCGAGATCGGCCTTCGCCCAGATCTCGCGCCCGAGCACGTCAAACGGCTCAAGGAACTGGCGCGCGAGGGCTTCTACGACGGCGTCGTCTTCCACCGAGTCATCGACGGCTTCATGGCCCAGACGGGCGATCCTGACGGCACTGGCATGGGCGGCTCCGACAAGCCGGACCTCAAGGCCGAGTTCTCCGACGAGACCTTCGACTGCGGCACCGTCGGCATGGCCCGCTCGCAGGACCCCAATTCGGCAAATTCCCAGTTTTTCATCATGCTGGCCGATGGCGATTTCCTCGACGGCCAGTATACGATCGTCGGCGATGTCGTGTCGGGCATGGAGAATGTCGACGCCATCAAGAAGGGCGACTCCGCTCAGAACGGCACGGTGCAGGACCCCGACAAGATGATCAAGGTCAGCGTTGCCGCCGACGGCAAGTGATCTAAAAGCCGCCGCCGATTGACGGCGGCAAACCTTGTGCCTTGGAGCGAATCCGCTCAAAGAGGCTCCACCGATACGGTCCGGGCTAGATCCGGGCCGTTCCCGTTTTCGAGATACGACAAGCAAGGAGAGCAAGATGGCGCACGATAACCCCGACGATACCCTGGTACTCGAGACGACGAAGGGCCGCGTGGTCATCAAGCTGCGACCCGACCTCGCGCCCGCCCATGTGGCGCGCGTCAAGGAGCTCGCGCGCGAAGGTTTTTACGACGGCGTTGTTTTCCACCGCGTCATCGACGGCTTCATGGCCCAGACCGGCGATCCCACGGGAACCGGTTCCGGCGGCTCCGACAAGCCGGACCTGAAGGCCGAGTTCACGGCCGAGCCGCACAAGCGCGGTACGGTCTCGGCCGCCCGCACCGCCAACCCGAATTCGGCGAACTCCCAGTTCTACATCTGCTTCGACCGGGCCCCGTGGCTCGATCGCCAGTACAGCGTGTGGGGCGAGGTCGTCGAGGGCATGGACAATATCGATCAGATCAAGCGCGGCGAGCCGGTGAGCGATCCCGATTCGATCACTACCATGCGGGTCGCGTCCGACCTCTAGCGCCGAATGCGGAAAACTGGGAACCGGTTTTCCGCTTTTGCGCCGCTCACGTGTATTCCATCCATGTCGTTGCGGACGGCGGGTCTGTTCGATCCGCCGCCGTCATGATTCACAGATCCGGCTGGCCCAGCATGCGCGTCGATCAGTTCGACTTCGAGCTCCCGGAAGACCGCATCGCCTTGCGGCCCGCGTCGCCCCGGGAGAGCGCGCGTTTGCTTGCCGTCGGCGCGGACGGCACGCTCGGCGACCGTCACGTCGGGGATCTGCCGTCGCTGCTCGAACCGGGCGACGTGCTCGTCTTCAACAACACCCGCGTCATCCCGGCCCAGCTCGAAGGCGTGCGCCAGCGGCCGGATGCGCGGGACGGCGAGGGCAGGGCGCGCATTTCTGCGACGCTGCACATGCGCGTCGCGCCGGATCGCTGGCGGGCCTTTCTGCGCCCGGCAAAGCGGGTGCGGGTCGGCGACCATCTCGCCTTCGGCCCTGACGAAACCGACGGCCTTTCCGGCACGCTCGATGCGGCCGTCGAGGACAGGGGCGACGACGGTGAGGCAACCTTGCACTTCGACCGCTCCGGTCCGGCGCTGGACCAGGCGATCGCAGTGGTCGGGCACATTCCCTTGCCGCCCTACATTGCGTCCAAGCGGCCGGACGATGAGCGCGACCGGGCCGACTACCAGACCATCTACGCCCGCGAGGACGGAGCCGTGGCGGCGCCGACCGCCGGCCTGCATTTCACGCCCGCGTTGCTCGACCAACTGTCGAAACGTGGCATTGGAACCGAATATCTGACGCTCCATGTCGGGGCAGGCACGTTTCTGCCGGTCAAGGCGGAAGATACGGCAGAGCACCGGATGCACGCCGAGATCGGTCGGATCGGCGCGGCGACGGCGCAGCGTCTGAATGCCGCGCGCCAGGCCGGTGGACGCTTGGTCGCTGTCGGCACCACGTCGCTGCGGCTTCTGGAAAGCGCGGTGCGCGACGATGGCATCATCGAACCCTTCACCGGCTCCACCGACATCTTCATCACCCCCGGCTATCGCTTTAAGGCTGTCGACAGACTGATGACCAACTTCCACCTGCCGCGCTCGACCCTGTTCATGCTGGTCTCGGCCTTCTCGGGCTTCGAGACCATGCAGGCGGCCTACGCCCACGCCATCAAAACGGGCTACCGCTTCTATTCCTATGGCGATGCCTGCCTGCTGGATCGGGTGCCGGAATGAGCGAATCCTTTCAGTTCCGGCTGCTCGCCACCGACGGCAAGGCGCGGCGCGGCGAAATCACCATGCCGCGCGGCACGGTGCGCACGCCGGCCTTCATGCCGGTTGGAACCGCCGGCACGGTCAAGGCGATGTATCTGGATCAGGTGCGCGAGCTGGGCTCCGACATCATCCTCGGCAATGTCTACCATCTGATGCTGCGGCCGGGTGCCGAGCGCGTCGCCCGGCTCGGCGGCCTGCATGAATTCGCCCGCTGGCCGCATCCGATCCTGACCGATTCCGGCGGCTTCCAGGTGATGTCGCTGGCAAAACTGCGCAAGCTCGACGAGACTGGCGTGCGTTTTCGCTCCCATGTCGACGGCTCCGAATACGCGCTGACGCCCGAGCGGGCGATCGAAATCCAGGGGCTACTCGGCAGCGACATCCAGATGCAGCTCGACGAGTGCATTCGGCTGCCGGCGGAACGGGCCGAGATAGAACGGGCGATGGAGATGTCGCTGCGCTGGGCCGAACGCTGCGCCACCGCCTTCGGCGACCAGCCCGGCAAGGCCATGTTCGGCATCGTGCAAGGCGGCGACGCCATCGACTTGCGGATTCGCTCGGCCGAGCGGCTGGCGGCGATGGATCTGAAGGGCTATGCCGTCGGCGGTCTCGCGGTCGGTGAGCCGCAGGCGGTGATGCTCCAGACGCTCGACGAGACGCTTCCCGTCATGCCGGCGGACAAGCCTCGCTATCTGATGGGCGTCGGCACGCCGGACGACATCTTGCGCTCGGTGGCGCGGGGGATCGACATGTTCGACTGCGTCATGCCGACCCGCTCGGGCCGGCATGGGCTCGCCTTCACCCGCTTCGGAAAGGTGAACCTCAAGAACGCCCGCCACGCGGAAGACACGCGCCCGCTCGACGAGGCCTCGGACTGTCCGGCCTCGCGCGACTATTCGCGCGCCTATCTGCACCATCTGGTGCGCTCCAATGAAGCGCTCGCCTCGATGCTTCTGACCTGGAACAACCTTGCCTACTACCAGTCGCTGATGGCCGGCATCCGGGACGCGATCGAAGCCGGGCGCTTCGCCGACTTCGCCGCGGCCACCGAGGCCGATTGGGCGCGGGGAGACATTCCACCGCGCGCCTGAGCCGTTCAGGCGGCGAGATCGTCGCCCTTGCGGATCGCGCAGCCGGTGATCTTCATCGACCCGTCCACCTGGCGTTCCAGCGTATAGCTGGCAATCCAGCTCTGCCCGTTCTGGTCGGTGAGATAGACCTCCTGACGGAAGCCCCGCGCCCTCAGCCTCCAGCGCGCCGAAGACGGTGTTGCTGGACCGGTAGACCGGAGCGTAGCCCGACCGGACCATGCCCATGAAGATTTGCGGCGAGGGAAACATCGCCTGAATGTTCGGCGCGGCGTAGGAATAGGCGCTGGCGCCGTCGTCGGACCGGAAGGCCTCGAGCTGGCCGGATATCGCGGCCCGCACATCTGACGCATCGCCCGCGCGGGCAGGGAAGGCGAGAACCATCGCCGTCAGCGCCACCGCCGCCATCAGCATGATCAGCCGACTCGCCATTGCTTGCTCCTTTCGCGTCACGCGAAAAGGATCGAACGGAACCGGTGCAGCGACAAACCGTCGACGCTCAATTCCGCGTGATGGCGCATGCCGCGTGTCTCAAACGGCCGAGCGGACGCCGGTTTCAGCCGTCGTTCGCCGAATTCAGGTCTTCGGGCCGCCGGCCTTCGTCGGGATGGGCGACATGGGCCACGACCTTCCGGTGGCTGGTGCTGGCAAGCGGGACGATCTCGAGTTCCACCCGCACGCCGAGATCGGCGGCGGCGTTCACCGCGTCGGTCAGCGCTGCCGCGGATACCATCACATCGTCGATCGCTGCCTGCATCGTGCCCGTGACGTGCGATTCAAGAATTTCTTTTGTCATGGGATTAAAATGGAAATCGAAGGGCGTTTGGACAAGGATGCTTGCGTCGCATCGTCGCCGATAAGGTCGACATCCGTGCAGGCGGACCCCGCGGTGCCTGTCCAAGCCCCCGGAGCAATGCTCGAATGAAGCGGATGCGCGAGGCAGTGTAGCGGTTGGGAGCCGCTACACTGCCTACGTTCCCGACGAGGTTGTGCCCACCGTGAGAAGCACTTCTTCCCTAACGGAATTTCCGAAATGGCGCAATCTGTGTCGAATGGTCCGCTGCGAAACGTCGACTTGCTGAATGCCCGTGTGGTGACGGGCAAAATATAGCGGCATCGCCGGTTAACGGTGATCGGTTATGCCCGATCAGTCCTGCCGACGCCCCTCCTGCATCTCTTGGCCCTTGAGAACCAAACTGAAATATTGCTCCCAACTCGATCGTAGGGACAACAGATTGTCGGTCAGCGCGGTCGAGACTCCAGCCAACTCCTCCAATGTATTGACGCTCGCGTCGAACCGCTCGGTGAGATTTCCCGTCACGTCACCATTCTTGGTGCTCTCCATGAGCAGCGCGAGCGCCTTGCCGTCGGCAATTGCCTCCTCGGCCGTCTTGGCCAATGTCTCGAGCAGCGCGCCGCGTTCCGCTTCCAGCGTTTCCAACAGAGGACGCTGCTGCGCGATGGCGCGGGACATGTTCCGCCATTCGCGCGCGCGCTCGTCGAGGTCGTCCCGCACACCGAGAAACCCACCTGCAATTCGACGCGGTAGCGCCACCGGCGTCGCGCCTTTCGGATTGGCGGGGACTGAAGAACTCTTCGATGACTGCGACACAGCCTTGCCGAATTCGTCGCTCAACTCTCTTTCAAGAGTGTCGGCGATATCGTTCGATGAATTGTCGGTATTGTCTTTGGCCATTTCGAAACTCCGATCTCATCTGCCTAAATAGGCAACGGCTCGCAGACCAATCCACTGAATTATCGCGCCGTGGTTAATCGCAAGCACCCGGCCGCCAGGAAAATTCGGTCCCGATGGCGATAGACCGAGGCGTGAATTCGACAAGCAATGCCGCCCACCGCCGCAGGTTATCAGCACTGCCGCGCACGTTGCACCCCTGTGGGAAAAACGGAGGCGAACGTTCGATCAAAGGCCATGTCGCTCCGGCGTCAAAGACGTCACCGCGGTCTTGTCTGCGCCAAGGCGGCGAAGCTTGATCGGCAACGATGGACGAGGATTCCTACGCGACTTGGAAGGCAAGCCATGCAGCGTGGCAGGCCCGACGCGAGAAAGAGCGACACGAAATTCTGCAGTGGCACCTTCCAGCGGGCGGCGCGAGCGTCTCCAAGGCGGCAAGCTGGTGGACTTGGTGCGATGCGTCGGCTGCGACGGGCTGATACCAGAGGCCATACGTATCGACACGCTCCGGTGTATGCCTTGCAACCTAGAGCCGTTTTGTCTTAATCGGAGTCGCGGGTTTGCGTTGAACGGCTTGTTCTGATTCCCTGATCGAAGTGATTTGTGGAAGGAGCAGTGGCATGGCGCGAGCCTACAGCCTGGATTTGCGAAAGCGTGTCGTCGCGGCAATAGACGAAGGTCTGTCGACCCGGGAAGCGGCGCGCCGGTTTTCGATCGGAATTTCGACGTCTGGCGCGTGGTATCGCGATTGGCGTTCGAGCGGCAGGCTGGAGCCGGGCCGGCAGGGCAAGCCGAAGATTTCCAAGCTGGATGCGCACGAGGCGTTCATTCTCGCCTTGGTGGATACCGATGAACGGGACATCACCCTGGCCGAGATCGCCGAGCATCTTGCGACCGAGCGCGGCGTCAAAGCCAGCCTGACGACGGTCCACGAGTTCTTCGCAAAGCGCAGCATTACGTACAAAAAAAGACGGCGCACGCGGCCGAACAACAGCGTCCGGACGTCCTGGCGGCGCGAGAACAATGGTTCGACGGACAGCTCGATCTCGACCCGAGCCGCCTGATCTTCATCGACGAAAGCGGCCTCAATACCAAGATGGCACGGCTTCGTGGTCGCGCTCCGCGCGGCGAGCGCTGCCGGGCGGCCGTGCCTCACGGCCACTGGAAGTCCACGACCTTCACGGCGGGCTTGCGCCTTGACGGGATCGTCGCTCCCTGGCTCCTGGATGGCGCGATGGATGGCGAAGCATTCCTGGTTTATCTGCGCCGCGTCCTCGTGCCGACGCTCCGGCCCGGCGACGTCGTCGTGATGGACAACCTACCGGCTCACAAGGTGGCAGGTGTCCGCGAGATCATAGAGGCGGCCGGTGCATGCCTTCGCTATCTTCCGCCCTACTCGCCCGACTTCAATCCGATCGAGATGGCCTTCGCCAAGCTGAAGGCCTTCTTGCGAAAGGTCGCCGCCCGATCCATTCCAGAATTGTGGGACGCCGTGTCCCTCGCGATCGATCGCTTCGAGCCCAAGGAATGCGAAAACTTCTTCGCCCACGCAGGTTACGATGCCTGACCGGACTTTTCCCGAAAACGCTCTAACTCGGAACTGACAAATTAAACGGGACAATGCGCGACGGCACCGTGCTGCCCCGGCTCAGCGTTCTTCCATGAACCTGTCAAAGCTATGCTGACAGCTTGAGCATTTGCCCGGGGAGTGCACGTGCTCATACGCTTCAGACCACGGGATTAGTTCCTCGCATTGCTCGCAACGCGGCTGCGGAAACTTATCTTGCACGTCCCTTTTAAAAACGTAACGCTGCCTTTCGCTAAGCGAATCTAGGCCCTTGCTGATAACCAGCTTTGTAATGCCCTCGGCAGGCTGTTCGTCAATGTCGCCGCTTTCCACGAGCTCCTCCAAGAAGCCCCGGTAATCGTCCCACTCCCGTTTCCGCTCCGCGTCTTCCACTACACCTGACAAATATGTCTCCTATGTCGCGTGGAGCTGTCCATATTATCGGGAAACCCCTGTAAATCAAGGGTAATGGCTACAACACGGGACGGCCTCATCGAAACAGTCGAGCGACCTTTTTCTTAAGCCTCACCATGGAACCCTTATGGAACTTTCGGCCAAAATCGAGCAAAGTCAGTTGCAACGTGCTGTATAGTATTGATTCTATTATGATTTTTGGTGAGCGCGCAGGGATTCGAACCCTGGACCTACAGATTAAAAGTCCGTTGCTCTACCAACTGAGCTACGCGCTCGAACCGCCGGGGCGCGAGCGACCCGGCGAGAACGGGCGGAACATAGAAAGGCGGCATATGCCGGTCAACCGGAAATCGCCGCTCCCGGTGACGGATTTGCGATTTGCCGCGCGGCGCTCGGGCAATTAAGACTCGGCCGACGGTCCGCGTCCCAGATCGTCGCCCTCAAACGGCGGTTTCGCGCGCAGTGAAGCCGGGCCGGTGTCGGGCGACCCGCGAATCGGATCAATGCGATAGAACCGAGGCATGCCTTGCTCGCCGAACTTTCCTACCCGACAGCTATCTTTGCGGGAGCGCTTTCGTTCCTGTCGCCCTGCGTCCTGCCGCTGGTGCCACCCTATCTGTGCTACATGGCGGGCGTCTCCGCCGACGAATTGCGCGCCGGGCCGCAGCTCGGCTCGGCCCGCTATACGCGGCTGATCGTGACTTCGCTCGTCTTCGTGCTCGGCTTTTCCACGGTATTCGTGGCGCTCGGCGCCGGCGCCAGCACGATCGGACAGGTTCTTCGACAAAATCTCGATTGGCTCGGTATCGTCGCCGGCATCGCGATCATCATCATGGGTCTGAATTTCCTCGGCGTCTTCCGGCTGTCCTTCCTGTCGAGGGAAGCGCGGCTGACGGCGCCCGACAAGCCGCGCAGCGTCGTCGGCGCCTATCTGATGGGGCTGGCCTTCGCCTTTGGCTGGACGCCGTGCATCGGGCCGGTACTCGGAGCGATCCTCGGTCTGGCCGGCGCCAAGGGCACGGTCGGGGAGGGCGCGCTGATGCTCACCTTCTACTCGGCCGGCCTCGGCATTCCGTTCATTCTCGCGGCAACGTTCTCCGGAGCCTTCTTCCGCTGGATGAACGGCTTCAAGGCGCATCTCGCCACGGTGGAGAAGGTGATGGGAGGCCTTTTGGTCGTTACCGGCCTCCTGTTCCTGACCGGCAGCATGCAGACGATGTCGTTCTGGCTGCTGGAGAATTTTCCGGTGTTCCAGACCATCGGCTGATCGAGGCGGCCGACACATCCTTTTTCGGCCGGCCTGTGCTATGGCCTCGCCGTCTTGATGTGATTTTTGCGAGTTGCCGATGGCGAGAAGCTGCCTGTCGATCATTCTGGCTGCCGGCGAAGGCACCCGAATGAAATCGTCCCAATCCAAGGTGCTGCACGCGGTGGCGGGGCTGGAGATGATCCGGCACGTCGCCCGTGCGGCACGAGATGCCGGCTCGAACCGCGTCGCCGTCGTCGTTGGGCGTGACGGCGAGACCGTCGCGGCGGCCGTGCGCCAGGATATCGCCGAGGTCGCGACCTATCCGCAGACCGAGCGGCTGGGCACGGCCCACGCGGTGTTGGCCGCGCGTGCCGCTATCGCCGAAGGCTGCGACGATGTCCTCGTCTTGTTCGGCGATACGCCGCTGATCCGGCCGGATACGCTTTCGCGAGCCCGAGCCGCACTCGCCGAAGGGGCCGAAATTTGCGTCGTCGGCTTTCGGCCCACCGATCCGATCGGCTACGGCCGGCTGATCGAAGAGGGCGGCGAACTTGTCGCAATCCGCGAAGAGAAGGACGCCAGCGAGGCCGAACGCGCCGTCGACTTCTGCAATGCCGGCGTCATGGCGTTCGCCGGAGACCGTGCGCTCGATATGCTCGACGCGATCGGCAACGACAATGCCAAGGGCGAATATTACCTGACTGATCTGGTCGAGATCGCCCGCCGCGCCGGCCGCAGCGTCAAGGCCGTCGAAGCCGATGCCGACGAGGTTCTCGGCGTCAACTCGCGGCTGGAACTCGCCGCCGTCGAAACCCTCTGGCAGACCGCGCGGCGACGCCAGGCGATGCTCGACGGGGTGACGCTCATGGATCCGACGAGCGTGTTCTTTGCCCATGACACTGAGATCGCCGCCGACGCCTTCGTGGAACCGAATGTCGTGTTCGGTCCGGGCGTGACCGTGGCCACCGGCGCCGTGATCCACGCCTTCTCCCATATCGAGGGCGCGACGGTGGGCGAGGGGGCCTCGATCGGACCGTTCGCGCGCTTGCGCCCCGGCACGCGGCTCGCGGAAAACACCAAGGTGGGCAATTTCTGCGAGGTAAAGAACGCCCAGTTCGCCGCCGGCGCCAAGGTCAATCATCTCAGCTATGTGGGCGATGCGACCGTGGGTGCGAAAGCCAATATCGGCGCGGGCACGATCACCTGCAATTACGACGGCGCGCTGAAGCATCTGACCGAAATCGGCAAAGGCGCCTTCATCGGATCGAACTCCGCGCTCGTCGCACCGGTGCGGGTGGGCGACGGCGCCTATGTCGGGACGGGAAGCGTGGTGACGGACGATGTGCCGGACGGAGCACTGGCGATCGCACGCGGACGGCAGGTGACCAAGCCCGATCGCGGCCGCCAGATCACCGAACGCAATGCGGCGGCGAAAGCCGCCAAAAGCGCCAAACAGCCCGACCCGGCGTAATCTCGCGACACCAAACGTGAATCCCGGCAAGCGGCCGTGGACGCTAGAATCTCGTCCATCTCGTCGTCCCGCCGCTTCGTTCGAGCGACATATCCAAGGACCATCCCATGTGCGGAATCATCGGCATTATCAGTCGCGAACCAGTCGCGGATCGTCTCGTCGACGCGTTGAAGCGCCTGGAATACCGGGGCTATGACTCGGCCGGCGTCGCGACGCTCGAAGCAGGGGTGCTCACCCGTCGCCGTGCCGAGGGCAAGTTGGTGAACCTGGCCAAGCGTCTCGACGACGCGCCGCTCAACGGCACGATCGGCATCGGCCACACCCGCTGGGCGACCCATGGCGCGGCGACCGAGCCGAATGCCCATCCGCATGCGACCGAGGCGCTCGCCGTCGTCCACAACGGCATTATCGAGAACTACCGCGACCTCAAGGCCGAGCTCGAAGCCGAGGGCGTGACCTTCGAGAGCCAGACCGACACCGAGACGATCGCCCATCTGGTGACGCGCGAGCTCAAACGCGGCCTGTCGCCCAAGGATGCCGTCCATGCCGTGCTGGGCCGTCTGGAAGGCGCCTTCTCGCTCGGCTTCCTGTTCAACGGCAACGAGGACATCCTGATCGGCGCCCGCCGCGGCAGCCCGCTTGCGGTTGGCGAGGGCGAGGGCGAAATGTTCCTCGGCTCGGACGCCATCGCGCTGTCGCCGTTCACCGACACGGTCCGTTATCTGGAAGAGGGCGATTTCGTCGTCCTGACCCATGACGGGGTGGATATCTTCGACGCGCACGCCCGGCCGGTGACCCGCGAAATCCGGCACTCTGCCGGCAAGGCGTTCTATGTCGACAAGGGCAACCATCGGCATTTCATGCAGAAGGAAATCTACGAGCAGCCGGAGGTGCTGTCCCACACCCTCGGCGCTTTCGTCGATATGACGACCGGCCGGACGCGGATTCCGAACGGACAGTCGCTCGATTTCTCCAAGGTCAATCGAATGGCGCTGTCGGCCTGCGGCACCGGCTACTACGCGGCGCTGGTCGGCCGCTACTACTTCGAGCGTTATGCTCGCATTCCCTGCGACCTCGATGTGGCGTCGGAATTTCGCTACCGCGAAAGCCCGCTCGACGACGTCGATCTGGCGCTGTTCGTCTCGCAATCCGGCGAAACCGCGGACACGCTCGCCTCGCTCCGCTACGCGAAGGCGGAGGGGCTGCAAACCGCAGCGGTGGTCAATGTCCTGGAATCGACGATCGCGCGGGAATCCGATTTCGTGCTGCCGACGCTGGCAGGCCCCGAGATCGGCGTCGCGTCGACCAAGGCCTTCACCTGTCAGCTGATGGCGCTCGCCGCGTTGGCCATCAAGGCAGGCGTCGACCGGGGGGTGATTTCGCCCGAGCGGGAACTTGAACTCACCCGCATTCTGGCCGAAGCGCCGCGGCTGACCAACGAGGCGATCCAGCTCGAAGACCGGATCGAGGTGCTGTCGCGGAACATGGCGACAAAGCGGCACGCACTGTTCCTCGGACGGGGCTTCTCCTTCCCGCTGGCAATGGAAGGTGCGCTGAAGCTCAAGGAGATCAGCTACATCCACGCCGAAGGCTATGCCGCCGGCGAGTTGAAGCATGGGCCGATCGCCTTGATCGACGAGACGATGCCGGTCGTCGTCATCGCACCCCACGACCGGAGTTTCGAAAAGACGGTCTCCAACATGCAGGAGGTCGCGGCGCGCGGCGGCGAGATCATCCTGATCACCGACGTCAAAGGCGCGGCCAGCGGCGCGGTGGAGGGCGCCGAGATGATCGTCCTGCCGGACATGCCGGAAATCCTGACCCCGATCGTCTACGCGATCCCCCTGCAACTGCTCGCCTATCACACCGCCATCCAGATGGGCACGGATGTCGACCAGCCACGCAATCTGGCGAAGTCGGTCACCGTCGAATAAGCCGAGCCGTCGTCTTCGCAATTGCGAAAATCATCTTGCAATTGCAGTGTCGGATCGCGATGTTTCAATCGCTTGGCGTCTGCGGCGCCTTAGCAGGGCGCCGTACCGGCGCTGGGGATTTTTGGCGATAATGGCTCGTCTGCGTAATTATTTTCTGACCGGGTTCATCGTCTGCGCGCCGCTGGCGATCACGGCTTGGATCACTTGGTCGTTCATGGGCTGGGTCGATGGCTGGGTGAAGCCCTATATCCCGGTCCAATATCTTCCCGATTCCTATCTGCCCTTTGCCGTCCCGGGTTTTGGCCTGATCGTGGCGCTGGTGCTGATCACCTTGGTTGGCTTTCTGACCGCCAATTTCATCGGCCGGACGGTGGTCCGGTGGGGCGAGCACCTGCTCAGCCGAACGCCGTTGGTGCGCTCCGTCTACACAGCGCTCAAGCAGATTTTCGAGACGGTCCTCGCCGACCGGTCGTCGTCGTTCAAGACCGCGGCGCTGATGGAATATCCGCGCAAGGGCGTCTGGTGTCTCGTCTTCGTCGCGACGACCGCCCGCGGCGAGATCGCGACGGTGCTTTCCGACCAGGGCGAGGAAATGCTCGCCGTCTTCTTGCCACCGACACCCAACCCCACGTCGGGCTTCCTGCTCTTCGTGCCACGGGAGGACGTGCGGGTGCTCGATATGAGCATAGAGGCGGCGTTGCGGCTGGTCATTTCGGCAGGGCTGGTTTCGCCTGATGAGGTGGTGCGCCAGCACAAGCCGGTCAGCATGGCGAAAGCCTCGCGCGTGGTCGCCGCGCGCGAGAAGCGGACCGAGCGGCCGATCGAGCCGGCCGAGTAGCCACAAGAGTGCTGGCGTCAGCCGGAGCGCAGCAGCCGCACCGCCTCGTCCTTGCCGAACAGATAGAGCAGCGTGCGGAGCGCTTCGCCGCGCTCAGATTTCAGATCGCCGTCGGTCGCGAGGATCAACCGCGCATCATCGCGGGCGATCTCCATCAGATGGGCGTGATGTTCCATCGAGGCGATTCGGAAGAACGGCATGCCCGACTGCTGGGTGCCGAGGAGATCGCCTTCGCCGCGCAGCTTTAGATCCTCCTCGGCGATGCGGAATCCATCTTCGGTTTCGCGCATCACCGCGATGCGGGCCGCAGCCGTCTCGCCGAGCGGCGCGCGGTATAAAAGCACGCAGGACGAAGCCTTCTCGCCGCGCCCGACCCGGCCGCGCAACTGGTGCAGTTGCGACAGGCCGAAGCGCTCGGCGTGCTCGATGACGATGATCGATGCGTCGGGAACGTCGACCCCGACTTCGATCACCGTCGTCGCGACGACGAGTTTCGTGCGCCCGGCCTTGAAGGCGGCCATCGCGGCGTCCTTCTCCTCGCCGCTCATCCGGCCGTGGACGAGCCCGACCATGTCCCTGAACAGACCCTTGAGCTGGCGAAACCGCTCTTCGGCCGCCATCAGGTCGCTCTTTTCCGATTCCTCGACCAGCGGACAGACCCAATAGAGCCGGTCGCCCGCCGCCATCGCCCGCCCGGCGCGATCGACGATCTCGTCCAGCCGCTCCATCGGAACGGCAACGGTGGTGATCGGCTTGCGCCCGGCGGGTTTGCCTTCCAGCCGCGAGACGTCCATGTCGCCGAAGGCGGCAAGGACGAGGGTACGCGGGATCGGCGTCGCGGTCATCACCAGCAGATCGGCCGCGCGCCCCTTGCCGGTCAGGCTCAGCCGTTGGTGGACGCCGAAGCGGTGTTGCTCGTCGACGACGACGAGGCCGAGGTCGCGGTACTCGACCCCCTCCTGAAACAGCGCGTGGGTTCCGACGACGATCTGCGCCTCGCCCGAAGCGATGGCCGCGAGCTTGGCGGCCCGCGCCTTGCCGGTATCGCGGCCGGTCAGCAGGGTGATCTTCAGTCCGACCGCCTCGCAAAGCTTCGAGAGGCTATCGAAATGCTGGCGCGCCAGAATTTCGGTCGGGGCAAGCAGCGCCGATTGCGCCCCGGCCTCAGCCGCCGTCGCCATCGCCATCAGCGCCACCACCGTCTTGCCGGCGCCGACATCCCCCTGCAGCAGGCGCAGCATCCGGTCCTCGTCCGCCATGTCGGCGAGGATCTCGGCGATGACACCTTGCTGGGCGTCGGTGAGAACGAAGGGAAGCGTCGCCCGAAGCCGCGCCGCCAGGGCGCCGGAGCCGGTGAGCGGGCGGCCGCGCGCCTTCTTCATGCGTTGCCGCGACAGCGCGAGAGCCAATTGGCTGGCCAGGAACTCGTCATAGGCGAGCCGGCTGAAGGCGGCGCCCTCGGGCGCCAGATCACGTTCGTCGGACGGATCGTGCAGGCGCTTCAGCGCGGCTCCGAAGTCCGGGAAGCCGTGCTTGGCGACGATCGACGGATCGATCCACTCCCGGATCGTCGGCAGGCGCTCCACTGCCTGGCCTATCGCCTTGCGCAGGATCTTGGGCGAGAGCCCGGCGGTCATCGGATAGACCGGCTCGACCAGGGATAGCGATTCGGCTTCGTCGACCGACGCCACGAAGTCGGGATGCACCATCGACGGGCGGCCGTTGAACCACTCCACCCGGCCGGACACGATCATCGTCTCGCCGATTGGTAGGAGCTTTTCTAGCCAGCCGGATTGACCGCGGAAATAGGTGAGGGCGATCTCGCCGGTCGCGTCCTGGGCGAACACCTTGTATGGCGCCGATTTCGCCGCCCGTCCGGGCGTCTGGTGGCGGTCGATGCGAACCGTCAGCGTCACGATCCCGCCCTCCGGTGCGGTCGCGATTTCGGCGCGCTTGCGCCGGTCGATCAGGCCGGTCGGAAGGTGGAACAGGAGGTCGCGGACGCGCACGGTCTCGCCGGCTCCGACCAGCAGCGTCTGGAACTGGGCTGCGACCTTCGGTCCCACGCCTTCCAGCGTCGTCACGGGGGCAAACAGCGGGTCGAGGATCGAAGGGCGCATCGTGGGCGAGGTTTAGTCGGATATGGGCCGATGGCAAGGCTGACAGGGCCGGTCCAGCCCTATATAGAAGCCTCACTCACACGACAGGTTCGATATGACTGGTATGCAGCGCTCTTCGAGCGATCTCGACGTCCGCCGCCGCAAGGCGTTGTTCCGGTCCTGGCATCGGGGCATCCGCGAGATGGATCTGGTGCTCGGCCGTTTCGCCGACGCCGAGATCGACCGTCTGACCGACGCCGAGCTCCACGACTACGAGCAATTGATGGAAGCGCCCGACCGCGATCTTTTTCAGTGGCTGACCGGGGAAACGGCAACGCCGGCGAATTTCGACACCAGCGTGTTCCGGCGGATTCGGGACTTTCACGTCGTGGAGGAGGAGCCTCGGCCATGAGTCTGCCTGAGCCGTTGAAAAGAGCGCTGATGAAAGGCGCGGGCCTTGAGATCGGCAACGTCCTCGACGGCTACGAGGCGTTCCTGCTCGCCGACATCGCACGCCTTCGCGGCGCGAAGAAGCCGGTGGTCTACGTCATGCGCGACGGCAACCGGATTGGCGAACTCGAGGACGCGCTCAAATTCGTGGCGCCCGAGCTTCCGGTGCTGACGCTGCCGGGCTGGGATTGCCTGCCCTACGACCGGGTCGGACCCTCGGGCGAGGTGGCGGCGCGCCGCCTATCGGCGATGGCCGCGCTCGGGGCGTTGCGCCGCGAACCGCACCGCGCGCTGATTCTCACGACGGCGAACGCGCTGTTGCAGAAGATGCCGCCGGCCGCTGTTCTCGGCGAGGAAACGATCGCGGCCAAGGCCGGCAACCGCATCGCCATGGAAGACATCGTGCGCGCCCTCCAGCGCGGCGGTTTCGATCGGGTCGCCACCGTGCGCGAGCGCGGCGAATTCGCGGTGCGCGGCGGCATTCTCGATCTCTTCGCGCCGGGCGAGGAGGAGCCGGTGCGCCTCGACTTCTTCGGCGATACGCTGGAGACGATCCGCGGCTTCGACCCCGCGACCCAGCGCACGACCCGGCAATTGCAGAGCTTCGAACTCACGCCGGTCTCCGAGATCACCTTGCGCGAGGAGACGGTCAGCCGCTTCCGTACCAATTACGTCAAGCGCTTCGGCGCCGCACAGCGCAACGACGCGCTCTACAGCTCGATCAGCGAGGGCAAGCGTTTCTCCGGGATGGAGCACTGGTTACCGCTGTTCTACGAAAAGCTCGACACGCTGTTCGACTATTGCCACGGCTTTCCGATGGTTCTCGACCACCTGGCGCTCGAAGCGGTCGGCGAGCGACGCGAGACGATTGGCGATCATTACGAGTCACGCAAACGCAATGCCGGCGAGGCCAGCGGGGAGTCCATTCCCTACCATCCGGTCGATCCGGACGATCTTTATCTGTCGGAGGACGAACTGGCGGGCGGTCTGGCCAGTGCTGACCCGATCCGCCTGTCGGCCTATGGCGCGAGCGACGCCGCCAATCATGTCGTCTTCAATCTCGAGATCAGCCGAGGCCGCAATTTCGCGGCCGAGCGCGCAAGCGGCGACGTCAACGTCTTTCAGGCGGCGGTCGACCATATTGGCCGGCTGCGCGCCGACGGCAAACGCGTGCTGCTAGCGGCCTGGAGCGAGGGCTCGCGAGAGCGCCTCAGCCAGGTCGTCGAGGAACACGGGCTCGAAGGCCTGAAGCCCGTCGACAACCTCAAGAAGCTGAACGAAGCCCCCAAGAACCTCGTCGTGACCGCCGTCCTCGGCATTGAGGCGGGCTTCGAGACCCCCCATCTCGCCGTCGTCGGCGAACAGGACATTCTCGGCGACCGACTGGTGCGGCGGGGCCGCAAAAAGCGCGCCAAGAATTTCATCGCCGAGGTCTCCGGCCTCGACGAGGGCGATATCGTCGTTCACGTCGATCATGGCATCGGCCGCTTTGTCGGCCTGAAGACCATCGAGGCGGCGGGCGCGCCGCATGATTGCCTGGAACTGCGCTATGCCGGCGAGGACCGCCTGTTCCTGCCGGTGGAAAACATCGAGCTGTTGTCGCGCTATGGCGGCGAGGGCTCGGAGGCGATGCTCGACAAGCTCGGCGGCGGCGCCTGGCAGGCGCGCAAGGCCAAGCTGAAGAAGCGCTTGCTCGACATGGCGGACGGGCTGATCCGCATCGCCGCCGCGCGGCAGATGCGCGGCGCGCCGAAGCTGCTGCCGCCGGAAGGGCTCACTGACGAATTCGCCGCCCGGTTCCCTTATGAGGAAACCGAGGACCAAATGAACGCCATCGACGCGGTGGCCGACGATCTGGCGCTCGGGCGGCCGATGGACCGGCTGATCTGCGGCGACGTCGGCTTCGGCAAGACCGAGGTGGCGATGCGCTCGGCGTTCATCGCGGCGATGAACGGCCTGCAGGTCGCCGTCGTCGTGCCGACCACTTTGCTGGCCCGCCAGCACTTCAAGACCTTCGCGGAGCGCTTCCGCGGCCTGCCGTTGAATGTCGCACAGGCCTCGCGGCTGGTGACGTCGAAGGAACTCGCAGCGACCAAGAAGGGCGTCACCGAAGGCACCGTCGACATCGTCGTCGGCACCCACGCGCTGCTCGGCAAGGCCATCAGCTTCAAGAATCTGGGGTTGCTGATCATCGACGAGGAGCAGCATTTCGGCGTCAAGCACAAGGAGCGGCTCAAGGAACTGAAATCCGACGTTCACGTGCTGACGCTGTCGGCGACGCCGATCCCCCGCACCCTGCAACTGGCGCTGACCGGCGTTCGCGAGCTGTCGCTGATCACCACGGCGCCGGTCGACCGCATGGCGGTCCGCACCTTCGTATCGCCCTTCGATCCGCTGGTGGTGCGCGAGACCTTGCTGCGCGAGCGCTATCGCGGCGGGCAGAGCTTCTATGTCTGCCCGCGCGTCTCCGATCTGGCCGACGTGAAGGCGTTTCTCGATTCGGACGTGCCGGAGCTGAAAGTGGCGACCGCCCACGGCCAGATGGCGGCGGGTGAACTCGACGACATCATGAACGCCTTTTACGAGGGGCAATACGACGTGCTGCTGTCGACGACGATCGTCGAATCCGGTCTCGACATCCCATCGGCCAACACCATGATCGTCCACCGGGCCGACATGTTCGGCCTGTCGCAGCTTTACCAGCTTCGCGGTCGTGTCGGCCGCTCCAAGGTGCGCGCCTACGCGTTGCTCACCATTCCGGCGAACAAGACGCCGACCAAGGGCGCCGACCGGCGGCTCAAAGTGCTGCAATCGCTCGATACGCTCGGCGCGGGCTTCCAGCTGGCCTCCCACGACCTCGACCAGCGCGGCGCCGGCAATCTGCTCGGCGACGAGCAGTCCGGCCACGTCAAGGAGGTTGGCTTCGAACTCTACCAGCAGATGCTGGAAGAGGCGGTCGCGGAGATGAAGGGCGAAGAGCTGGAGAGCGATGGCCAGTGGTCGCCGCAGATCGCGCTGGGCACCGCGGTGATGATCCCGGAGGGCTACGTGCCCGATCTGCAGCTTCGCATGACGCTCTACCGGCGGCTGGCGGACCTCTCAGACGCACGGGAGATCGACGCCTTCGGCGCCGAGCTCATCGATCGCTTCGGGCCGCTGCCGGCCGAAGTCGAACATCTCCTCAAGGTGGTGTTCATCAAGTCCCTGTGCCGCAAGGCCAATATCGAGAAGCTCGACGCCGGGCCGAAGGGCATCGTCATCACCTTCCGGGAGAAGACCTTCCCCAACCCCGGCGCGCTCGTCCGCTACATCGCCGAGCAGGGCGCGTCGGCGAAGATCCGCGCCGATCAGTCGGTCGTCCTCATCCGCGACTGGCCGACGGCGGACAAGCGGCTCAACGGCGCGGCGACGGTGGCGACCCAACTGGCGCGCTTCGCGGACGAGGTACAGAAAAAGGCTGCGTGACGGAAAGGCGGAAAGGGCCGTATCCCCCTGATGCCCCTTCCACAATTTGGCCGTCTGGGCGGGCGAAGGCGCACGGATGATCAAATATCGTCTCTCGCTTTCCCGGTCCGCCGTCAGGCAGCGTCTTTTCGCCGCGATCGCTGTGTCCCTTGCGATCGCTTCTAACGCGCATGCCCAGGATGTCGGAGCTGACGGCCTCGTCGATGCGGATTTCGCAACGCTGGTCGCGATCGAGGACCGGTTGAACGCCGCTGACATTTGCCAGCCGCTCCAGTTCGATCTGCGCACGGTTTCATCGCTCGTCGGTTTGCCGATTCCCGCCTTCATTCCGATCGACACGAACCTTCGATGGGATCAGAACCGCCATCGGGTGACGCGTTTCGCATCGACGCCGACCGATGTCGTCCTGGATTTCCGGATGGGGTGCCAACCGAGCACCAATGGCGCGGTTCTCGACTATGTCGGCCTGTCGCCCGACAAGGTCCGGCTCGACGACGCAGTGTCCTGCAGGGGCGAGCGGATGGCGAACGGCGACCTCGATACGCTGGTCTGCACGGTGGAGGGAAAGGTCGGCAAGCTTCTCGCCAAGACCATCATCGGCCTGTCCGACAAGGTCGGACGGCTCTTGCCGATGCAGTTGGCCGTAGTGGTTCCGGCCACTCTAGCACAGACGACAGTGCCGGATACCCGGACCGACGCGCCACCCGGTGCCAGCGACCCGGTCGACACCGCCGTGTCGCCGGCCGCAGATACAGCGAAGAAGACGCCGACGACGCCTCGGCCGTCAGGCGACGAGTGATAGCGGCCGCTCGTCGCCCGAGGGCGCGTTATTTTGCGTCCGGCGCCTTCCAGAACGTCGGCAGCTGATAGCCATAAAGCGGCGTCGTGTCGGGGTGCTCAATGAACTTCCAGCGGGCCAGCCACTGCTCCGGCAGGTGGAACAGCGGCACGACATAGTGGCCCGAAATCAGCACGCGGTCATAGGCGCGCACCGCGTCGACGAAGGCCTCGCGGCTGCGTGCCGAGACGATCTCGTTAATCAGCTTGTCGAGGGCCGGGTCGGCGACACCTGCGAAATTGAACGTTCCGTTGGCGTCCTTCGAGATCGATCCCCAGCGATAGACCTGCTCGGCGCCTGGCGACAGCGAGGCGCTGTAGGTCGCGATGATCATGTCGAAGTCGTAGGCTGACTTGCGCGCCTGATACTGGGCGTCGTCGACCTGCCGGATCGTCGTCTGGACGCCGATTCGGTCGAGGGTCCGCTTATAGGCGAGGCCGATCCGCTCCTGTTCCGGCGATTGCACCAGAATCTCGAACGACAGCGGCTTGCCGTCGGGACTGACGAGCGAGCGCCCCTCGAAGCGGTAGCCGGCTTCCTGGAAAGCCTTGGCCGCCGCCTGCAGCACCTTGCGATCGCTGCCGCTGCCATCGGTCACCGGGGGCGCATAGGTCCCATCCATGACATCCGGATCAATCTGATTGGCATAGTCCGCAAGCAGCGCCTTTTCGGCCTCGGATGCCGGATTGCCGGCACTGGACAGCTCGGAATTCTGGAAGAAGCTCCCCGTCCGTTTGTAGGCGTCGTAATAAAGATTGCGGTTGGCCCATTCGAAGTCGAACAGCATCGACAGCGCCTTCCGGACCGCTCGATCCTCGAAAACCGGCCGGCGGGTGTTGAACACGAAGGCGAGCATGTTCGACGGTGCGCCGGAGGTGAAGGTCTCCTTGACGACGTCGCCGTTCGTCACCGCGGGAAAATCATAGGCCGTGCGCCAATGGTTCGGATCGCCCTCGATATAGACGTAGGACAGCCCCTTCTTGAACGCCTCGAACTGGGCGTTGGAATCGCGAAAATACTCGATGACGATGGTGTCGTAGTTGTCGACGCCTTGCTTGATGGGCAGGTCGCGGCCCCAATAATCCGGGTTCTTCTTGTAGGTGATGCGCTGGCCGGGCTCGACCTTGTCGATCAGATACGGCCCCGAGCCGGTCACCGGCTCCAATGTCGTCCGCTCAAACGTGTCGCGATCGAAGGCGTGCTCGGGAAGCACCGGCAGCCCTGAAATGAGGAGAGGAGTTTCGCGGTCGGCGGTCGCGTCGAAGGTGAAGCGAACGCCGTTTGCGCCAGCCTTCTCGATCTTGACCGCCGGCCGCAGCCAGTTGGCGTACATCGGCCGGCCATGCTCGCGCAGCATCTCGACCGTGAACAGCACGTCCTCCGGCCGGACGGGCTCGCCATCGGAAAATTTCGCCGCCGGATTGAGCTGGAATTCCACGAAGCTGCGCTCGGCGTCGGTCTCGACGGTTTCGGCAAGCAGCCCGTACATGGTGAAGGGTTCGTCCGCCGAGCGCTGCATCATAGGCTCGAAGACCAGATTGCCGAATTCCTTGTCGAACCAGATGCCCCGCGCCGTGGTCAGCGCGCCGCGCACGATCACCGGGTTGAGATTGTCGAAGGTCCCGAAGACGCCGTAACGCATCGTGCCGCCCTGTGGCGCGTCCGGGTTCACAAAGGGCAGACGCTCGAAATTCGCGAGCAGGGCCGGCTCACCCTGCATGGCGATCGCATGCTGAGGCTCGGCCGTACCGGGCACGGTGAACGCCGCGAGAAGAGTCACGACGACAGGCGCCAGGAAGCTCGCGCGGCGCTTGGCTGAAAAAAGGATCTGCATGCGGATGGACGAGCTCCCGATGGTTGTTTGCGTTCCGCGATTCTAACGGCAAAGCCCTGTCTTGCCTACCGCGACAACGGCGGGTGCAGCGCAATCGAGGCCTTCAAACGGCCGCATTTGCGAAACAGGGCGTGGGCCGCTAAGGAACACTGTTTCCCGATTTTGTTTATGCCGAGAGGATTTGAAGCCTGTGACGCACCGTTTGTCGAACGCTTCCACCACGATGCTCGCCGCCGGGCTGGTCGGACTTGCGACGCTTGCCGTCGGCGTTTCAGGGGCGATCGCCCAGGACGCCAAGCCCGCCGCCGGCCAGGCGCGGGCTGCCAACCCCGCACAAGCCCAGGCGATTCCCGCCGAATGGTTCAAGGTCTGCTCGACCCAGGGTGAAAACGAAATCTGCAACACCCAATACACGATGATCGCCGATACGCGGCAGTTGATCACCGCGGTCAACCTGATCAACGTCAAGGGCAAGGTGAACCAGAAGGTCATCCAGGCCGTCGTCCCGACCGGACGGGTCATTCCCGCCGGCGTTCAGATGAAGGTCGACGACGAAAAGCCGCAGACGCTGAACTATTCAGTTTGCTTCGCCGACCGCTGCATCGCCGAGGCTGAACTGACCGATGCCCTGGTTGCTTCGATGAAGCGCGGCAAGCAGATGACGGTGACGTCGATCAACTTCCAGCGCCAGGCCAATCCGATCCCGATCAGCCTGTCCGGATTCACCCAGGCCTTCGACGGGGCTCCCAAGGCTGAGCCGGAGCTGGCCCAGCGCCAGAAGGAGCTGAACGAGGCCTTGCAGAAGCAAGCCGACGAGCGGCGCAAGAAGTTCGAGGATGCCCAGAAGGCGGCCAAGGACAACACCGGCGAGGCCAAGCCCGCCGCGCAATAAGCAAGACCTGGCTCGGCGGGACCATTTTCCGAAGGATCAAACGGCGGCGTCAGCCGCCGTTTGCTTGTCCGCGCGCGGCACGCCGTCTTGCGACCGCGGCAGGTTCAATTGCGGTGGGCACCTTTCAGTTGGTACGAACCATCGATGGGGCCATCGAAGATCTCGCCGATCTGAGGATGGCGAACCGGGACCCCGGTCTCATCGGGCAGGAGGTTTTGCTCCGAGACATAGGCGATATATTCGCTCTCCGCGTTCTCGGCGAAGAGATGATAGAATGGCTGGTCCTTGCGCGGACGCACGTCCTCTGGGATCGAGTTATACCATTCTTCGGTATTGTCGAACTCTGGATCCACGTCGAAAATGACACCGCGGAACGGATACATGCGATGGCAGACGACTTGTCCAATGAAGAAGCGGGCAGTTTGCATCAAATTCACGACTCCCTTAAGGGACCGGCAATAGCCAATCTGGAAGCGACAACGCAAGCGCGTCCGTCTCTGCCGCCGACGAACCGCCCACCGATGACGCTTTCTCTCACACCCCGGACTGCCCGTTGATCGCGATCGTCGGCCTGATCTCGCCGTTCTTCGGCCTGATCGCGCTCGGCTTCGCCACCGGTCGGATCGTCCGCCATCCGGTGGACGGGCTCGCCTGGCTCAACGTCTTCATCATCTATATCGCGCTCCCGGCGCTGTTCTTCCAGCTTTTGTCGAAAACCCCGGTCGAAAAGCTCGCCAGCGGCGGCTTTATCGCCGCGACGACGCTGGCAACTTTCGTCATCTTCGCCCTGGGCTTCGCGGTGGCGTTGGCGAGAACGCGGGGCGACATTCCCGTTGCGACGATTCAGGGGCTCGCCGGAGCCTACGGCAATATCGGCTATATGGGTCCGGGACTGGCCCTTGTCGCCATCGGCCCGGAAGCCGCGGTTCCGGTGGCGCTGATCTTTTGTTTCGACAACACCCTGCATTTCACCATGGCGCCGCTGATGATGGCGCTGGGCGGCGATCGCAAGGGATCGCCCGCGAAAATCGCGCTCGGCGTGGTGGTCAAGATCGTCACGCACCCGTTCATCATCGCGACCGTCCTGGGGGTCGCCGCCGCCATCGTCGGGGCCACGCCCCCGGAGCCTGTGGACCGCTTCCTCCAGCTTCTCGCCAACGCGGCGGCGCCCTGCGCGCTGTTCGCGATGGGCGTGACGCTGGCGCTGCGGCCATTGAAACGGGTGCCGGTGGAACTTGGCTATATCGTGCCGATCAAGCTCGTGCTGCATCCGCTTGCCGTGTGGCTGCTGCTGGGGCTTTTCGGGAACTTCGATCCGGTCTGGGTGAAGAGCGCGATTCTACTCGCCAGCCTGCCGACGGCGACCAACGTCTTCGTCATCGCGCAGCAATACGGCGTGTGGGTGGAGCGCGCCTCGGCGTCGGTACTAGTGACCACGGTGTGCTCCGTCGCCTCGGTCACGCTGTTGCTCTTCCTGATCTCATCAGGGATCGTTCCGGCCGATCCCTTCGCGTAGTGATCGGGAAACTCCGGTCAGTCCTGCGCCGGGCGACAAACCCTCCCGCATGGCGAACTGGCGCAGAAACGGAACGCTCCGCATCGCGGCCAACCCGGCGGTCCGCGCGAACTGCGTGGGCAGGAAGTCGGCGAGAAGCGAGCGGTTGAGAAGATCGACGCCGACGGTGCGCGAGCGGACGTCCACCCGGCGGGCCGCTTCGTAACGCGACAGCGTCGCCCTCTGGCCGGGATCGTCGCGGCTTTCGGAGGCGAACCGGACGATCGCCTCACAGTCCCGCAAGCCCAGATTGAGCCCCTGTGCCCCGATCGGCGGAAAGGCATGACCCGCTTCTCCCACGAGAGCCAGACGCTCGCCGGTCATCCGGTCGACCGATGCCCCGGACAGGGGAAAGCGCTGGATGGGCTCCTCGATTTCGACCGAACCGAGAATCGAATGCATCTTGTCCTCGACCATGCGCGCGAGCCGGTCCGGCTTCAGGTCGACATAGAGTTCTGCCAGCTCGGGCTCCTCGACCCACACGAGGGATGAACGCCGGCCGGGCAGCGGCACCTGCGTGAACGGGCCGGCCCGCGTATGGAATTCCGTCGAGACGGAATGATGATCGATGCGATGGCGAAAGTTGAAGACGATGGCGCTCTGCGGATAGGTCCATTGCCGGACGCCGATTCCGGCCGCCTCGCGCATTGGCGAGCGGCGCCCGTCGGCGGCCACGACCAGCTCGACGCAATAGGACCCCCCATCCTCGAGCGTCACCACGGCCCGGTCGCCTTCGATCGTGAAGCCCCGTGCTGCCGTCTCCCGAACCTCCAACTCCGTCGCCTCCGCGACGCCCTCGCTGAGCGCCGCCTGGAGATCGGCGTTGAGAACATTGTAGCCGAATGAGGCCAGGCCGATTTCGCTGGCGCGGAACTCCACGACCGGCGCGCGAAACAGGCGCTTGGTGTCGTCGATGAGCCGCATCACCGCCAAGGGTGCCGCTTTTGCGCCGAGCCGATCCATTACGCCCAGACTGGACAAAAAGGCGACAGAATCGCCCAAAAGCGCGGTGCTGCGCCCATCCGGCGTCGACTTCGGCGCGATCAGCACGGTGTCGAAGCCGGCGGCGGCAAAAGCCAGCGCGGTGGCGGTTCCCGCCAATCCGCCTCCGACGACGGCGATCTCTCTACGCTCTGTGGCCACTTGCACAATCTCCCGCCGTTTATCCGGTGAAATGGTCGGAAACCGCGAGCGGTGTCGCTCGTTTCGCTTGGAATCCCGACATACGCCGGTTACAGCGGATGGCAATGGTCGTTGGCCGAGGGGCGGCGAAAAGCGACAGCGCAGCGTGGGGATTTATGGCAGACGAAGTCACCGCCTTCGATAAATGGCGCGCCTTCGGCGTGCATCTTTTGACCGCCAGCGGTGCCTTCCTCGCGTTCATGTCGGTCATTGCGGCGGCGGAGCAGCGCTGGGTAGCGATGTTCGGTTGGTTGGGCTTCGCGCTGTTCGTCGACGGGATCGATGGACCGCTGGCCCGGCGGATCGAGATCAAGCGGGTGCTACCCAATTGGTCGGGGGATCTCCTTGATTCGATCATCGACTATGCGACCTTCGTCATGATCCCCGCCGTCGCTCTCTATCTATCGGGCATGATCGGCCGGCCATGGTCGTTCGTCGCCGCGGCGCTGATCGTCATCTCCAGCGCGATCTATTATGCGGACCTCCGCATGAAGACGAAGGACAATTTCTTTCGCGGATTTCCGGTCGCCTGGAACATGGTCGTCTTCACGTTTTTCGCCATTCAGCCGAACGAGTGGACCGCATTCGCGTTCGTGGTCTTCTGCTCCGCGGCAACTTTCCTGCCAATCAAATTCCTGCATCCGGTGCGCGTCGAGCGGTTGCGTGGCGTCAATCTCGGCGTCTTCGCGATCTGGTCCGTTCTGGGGCTCGCCGCGCTGTTTTCCGACTTCGCGCCGCTGTGGTGGATCAAATGGGGACTTGTCGCCTCCGGCCTCTATCTGTTCGCCATCGGCGGCGTCCTCCAGATGGTCGACCGCCTGCGGGGCGTTTCGCACGATTAGCGCGGAATGAGGAAAAGTGGGAACCGGTTTTCCACCCGCATTCCGCGCTGAGTTTATGGACTCGATGACGACGAAACCGGATCGAAGGTTTCGATTTCATCGTGATCTGGGAATAACGGGAGTGAAGCATGAGCAAGGCAATTGTCGTTCACGAAGTGGGTGGCCCGGAGGTCCTGAAGTGGGAGGATCACGATCCGGGTCGGCCGGGTCCCGGCCAGATTCTGGTCGATCAGAAGGCGGCCGGCCTCAACTTCATCGACGTCTATTTCCGCACCGGGGTCTACAAGTCACCGACGATGCCCTTCGTTCTCGGCAAGGAGGGTGCGGGCGTCGTCTCCGAAGTCGGGGAGGGGGTCGACCGCTTCCAGGTGGGTGACCGCGTCGCCTATAACGGCGTCACCGGCAGCTATGCCGAACGGCTCGTGACCGAGGCGGACAAGGCCGTGAAGCTGCCCGACTCGATCGACTTCAAGACCGCCGCGGCGATCATGCTGAAGGGCATGACGGCGGAATATCTTCTGCGGCGGACCTTCAAGGTAGGGCCGGACACGGTCCTTCTGTTCCACGCCGCAGCCGGCGGTGTCGGCCTGATCGCCGGACAATGGGCCAAGCATCTCGGCGCGACCGTGATCGGAACAGCCGGCACGCCGGAAAAGTGCAAGCTGGCCCGCGAGAACGGCTGCGACCATGTGATCAACTACCGCGAGGAGGATTTCGTCGAACGAGTGAGGGAGATCACCGACGGACGCAAATGCGACGTCGTCTACGATTCGGTCGGCAAGGACACCTTTCCGGGAAGCCTCGATTGCCTGAAGAATCGCGGCCTGTGGGTCGCCTTCGGCCAGTCCTCCGGCAAACTGCCAGATATCGACCTCGGCATTCTCAACCAGAAGGGATCGCTCTACGCGACCCGACCGAGCCTGTTCGGCTACAACACCAATCGCGAGGAACTCGACGCCTCGGCCAAGGCGCTGTTCGACGTCATCGAATCGGGCGTGGTAAAGATCACCATCGGCCAGACCTATCCGGTGTCCGAGGCGGCCCAGGCGCACCGCGATCTCGAAGGGCGAAAGACGACCGGCGCGACCGTCTTGACGATCTAGCCGTCTGCTCCCGGACCGAGAACGCCGTCGCGTGGGAATTGCGGCGGCGCCACTTCGGTGCAAACGCCTTGCATACGACGCAACGGGGGTCGCCAAAACTGAATCCCCGCGCGCTGGAGCGATCCGATGTTCGACCTCGTGGTCACCAACGCCAATCTGCCCGATGGCCGCAACGGGATCGACATCGCGGTTCGCGACGGCCGGATCGCCGCTGTCGAACGCGGCATCGGTGCCGAAGCCGCCGCGACGATCGACGCCTCCAATCGTTTGGTCTCGCCGCCCTTCGTCGATCCGCATTTCCACATGGACGCCACACTGTCGCTGGGTCTCCCCCGGATGAACCAGTCCGGAACGCTGCTGGAGGGCATCGCGCTGTGGGGCGAGTTGAAGCCGCTCCTGACCCGCGAGGCTCTGGTCGAGCGAGCGCTGCGCTACTGCGATCTCGCCGTCGCGCAAGGCCTGCTCGCCATCCGCAGCCATGTCGACGTCAGCGACCCGCGTCTCGTCACTGTCGAAGCGCTGCTCGAGGTCAGGGACCGGGTCAAACCTTATCTCGACCTGCAACTCGTGGCGTTTCCGCAGGATGGCTATCTGCGCGCGCCCGGCGCCGCCGACGCGCTCGCCCGCGCTCTGGACATGGGCGTCGATATCGTCGGCGGCATTCCGCATTTCGAGCGAACGATGGCGGAGGGGGCCGCCTCGGTCGCGGCGCTCTGCCGGATCGCCGCCGAGCGGGGCCTTCCCGTCGACATGCATTGCGACGAATCCGACGACCCCCTGTCCCGCCATGTCGAGACCCTGGCGGCTGAAACTATCCGGCACGGGCTTCAGGGCCGGGTCGCCGGCTCTCACCTCACCTCCATGCATTCGATGGACAATTATTACGTCTCGAAGCTGATCCCCTTGATCCACGAAGCTGGAATGCATGTCATCCCGAACCCGCTGATCAACATCACGTTGCAGGGCCGCCATGACAGCTATCCCAAGCGCCGTGGCATGACCCGCGTGCCGGAACTGATGGCCGCCGGGATCAACGTCGCCTTCGGCCACGACTGCGTGATGGACCCCTGGTACGCGCTCGGCTCCGGCGACATGCTCGAGGTCGCGCACATGGCCATCCACGTCGGCCAGATGACCTCGCGCGAGGCGATGCGCGCCTGCTTCGACGCGGTCACCGTCAATTCCGCTCGGGTCATGGGGCTCGACGGTTATGGCCTCGCTGTCGGCAACCACGCCGATTTCCTCGTCCTGCAGGCGGCGGACCCGATCGAGGCCATCCGCCTCAAGGCGCATCGACTGGCGGTGGTGCGAAGAGGGCGGATACTCGCCCGATCGGAACCACGGGTGAGCCGATTGTTCCTCGACGGCCGCGATGCGATTGTCGATGCCGCCGCCTACGCGCCGCAAGCCGGACGCGATTCCGATTGATCACTTGATAAGCGACGATCGAAGCCGGGCAGATAGGCATGGCGGGTCGGCACTACGTCCGTTGCGATGAGTCCCGACCGTGGGGAGGTGGCGCGCCGAAGTCCGGACTTGCAAAGAGATAGTTTAACTATAAAATATCTTGTGCGATGACCCGTTCGACCCGACAGGAGAGAGCCCATGCGTATCACCGTGGTCGGTGGCGGTCCTGGGGGCCTCTATTTCGCCCTCCTGACCAAGAAGCGGCAGCCGGACTGGTCGGTCGAAATCTACGAGCAGAACCGCGCCGACGACACGTTTGGCTTCGGTGTCGTATTCTCCGACGAGACGCTGCACGAGTTTCTGTCGCGTGACCGCGAATCCTTCGATCGCATCCGCACCGAATTCGCCTATTGGGACGACGTCGCGATCCACAAGCAGGGCGCCGAGATGCGCTGCGCCGGCAACGGCTTTGCCGGCATCTCACGGATGAAGCTTCTCGCCATTTTGCAGCAGCGCTGCCGGGAGGAGGGGGTGGACCTGCACTTTTCCGAGGCCGTTCTACCGGAGGAGATCGCCACCCGCTTCACCGATTCCGACATCGTCGTCGCCGCCGATGGCGTGAACTCGCGCATTCGCGAGCATTTTCGTGAGGCCTTCCAGCCCGAGGTGACGATCAAGTCGAACCGCTTCTGCTGGATGGGCTCGACCCGGCCGATGGACGAGTTCAACTATTTCTTCCGCGAAACCGAGCACGGCATCGTCTGCGCCCATTGCTACCAGTACGAGCCGGGTCGCTCGACCTGGGTGTTCGAGATGGATGAGGCCTGCTTTCAGGGCCTCGGCTTTTCGGAGACCGACGAGGAGGATTCCCGCGCCAGGCTCGAAGCGCTCTACGAGGACGAGCTGGAGGGGCACGGTCTGTTGCTCAACCGTTCGCAATGGCGCCGGTTTCCCCGCATTTTTTGCCATCGCTGGTCGCACGAGAACATCGTGCTGCTCGGCGATGCCAAGGCCTCGGCGCATTTTTCGATTGGCTCGGGCACCAAGCTCGCCATGGAATGCGCGATCTCCCTGTCCGATGCGGTCGTCGAACACGGCGAAACGAGCGTCGAGGCGGCGTTCGCGACCTATGACGCGGAGCGGCGCACGCCCTGCCAGATCATCCAGCACAATGCCGACGTGTCGCTCGCCTGGTTCGAGCATATGAACCGCTCCTGGGACATGAGCCCGGAGCAGTTCTCGATGGTCGTCATGTGCCGGGCGAAGTCGATCACCTACGACAATCTGATCGTCCGCGATCCTCGCTTCGTCGAGCAGGTCGACACCGCCTTCTACGAGCAGCTTTATCGCGAGACCGGCGACGATTACCGCGACAGTCGGCCAACGCCCATGTTCACCAAATTCCGGCTTCGCGACATGGAGGTTCAGAACCGCGTGGTGATGTCGCCGATGGCGCAATATTCGGCCGACGCCAATGGCAATCCGACCGACTGGCACTTCGTCCACTACACCTCGCACGCGCTCGGCGCGCCGGGCCTTGTCTTTACCGAGATGACCTGTCCGTCGGCCGACGCGCGGATTACCCCGGGCTGCACCGGGCTGTGGACCGATCGCCACGAGGCCGAGTGGAAGCGGATCGTCGACTTTGTCCACGCCAACACCACGACCAAGATGGTGATGCAGCTCGGCCATGCCGGTCGCAAGGGCTCGACCCAGCTCGGCTGGGAGAAGATGGACCGGCCGCTGGCGGACGCGGCGAAGAACTGGCAAATCTATTCGGCCTCGCCGATTCCCTATTTCGAGGGTGTCAGCCAGGTTCCGGCGGAACTCGACCGCGCCACAATGGACCGGATTAGGGACGATTTCGTCCAGGCGACGGAGCGGGCGGAGCGGGCCGGCTTCGACATGGTCGAGCTTCATTGCGCCCATGGCTACCTGCTCGCCTCATTCCTCTCGCCGCTGACCAACACGCGCGACGATGAATATGGCGGTGCGATCGAGAACCGGCTGCGCTATCCGCTGGAGGTGTTCGAGGCGATGCGCGCAGTCTGGCCGGCGGAAAAGCCGATGTCGGTGCGCATTTCCGCGACCGACTGGCAGGAAGGGGGTATCGACGAAGGCGACAGCGTCGCGATCTCCAAAGCCTTCGCCGAGGTCGGCTGCGACCTCATCGACGTTTCAGCCGGGCAGACGGTCGCCGACCAGACTCCGATCTATGGCCGGATGTTCCAGGTGCAGTTCGCCGAGGCGATCCGCAACGTGCCGAAGCTGGCGGTGATGGCCGTCGGCGCGATCACCGAGCCGGCGCAGGTCAACACCATCCTGCACACGCGGCGCGCCGATCTCGTCGCGCTCGGCCGTCCGCATCTGTGGAACCCGTATTTCACCCGCGAGGCCGCCGCCTGGTACGACGCGCGCAACCAGCACTGGCCGAAGCAGTATCTTGCCGGATGTGACCAGGCGCATCGCGAACTGGCGAAAAAGCGCGAGCAGGACATTGAAACCCGGCGCAAGGCGAGGCCACGACCGCATGATTCCGGCGATGGTCAGTCGCCTCCGGATCGGCGCGAGGCGGCGGAGTAGGGGGCGGGCCGCGCGATCGACTTCAGCCGAACGCCTTGAAGGCGACCAGCGTAAACGTGTCGGCGACGCCCTCGGTCACCTGGAGACGCTCGGTGACGAAGTGGCCGATGTCCTGGTCATCGCTGAGATAGAATTTGGCGATCAGGTCGTAATGGCCGGACGTGGAGAACACCTCCGAAATTTCCTCGATGTCCTGGATGAGGCTGTCGGCGACTTTGTAGGCCATGCCGGGCTGGCATTTGAACTGGACGAAGATCGGTTTCATGAAGGCTCCTGCCGGGGCGGGCGGCGGTGGTTCGTTTGTCTGGATACGACGGTTTCAGGAGTTCGGGGCACCCGTCAAGATCGCGACGAGTTCGCTCGCCGGATCACGGAGTTCGTCGATGACATCGAAATGATGCTTTCCCGGCCGTTCGACTGCTCGCGTCAGCACGCCGAAACCATGCCAGACATTGGCGAGCAGCGCGTTCTGACGGCGAAATTCGCCCAGTTCGGCGCCACCGACGAGACAGGTGATATCGATATTCGCACGCGGCTCGAGAAGCGCCGGGCTCTCGGCGCGCGCCTCAGCGAGGTCGAGTTGGAGAATGTCGTTCATGCCGGTCGCGAGCAGCGGGCGAAGGTCGTGAACGCCGCTGATCGAAACCGTCCGATCGATGCGGTCTGCCGTGGCGCGCGCGATCGGCGCGTCGGTGCAGAGCATGCGCGAGACGAGGTGGCCGCCGGCGGAATGACCGGAGAGGCGGATCGGCCCGGGAATCTCGCCGGCGACGTGATCGAGGAACGCGCCGATTTCGCGCGTGATCGTGCGGATCGTCGCGTCGGGGCAGAGCGTATAGCTCGGCATTGCGACCGCATAGTCGCGTTGCAGCGCCCCTTCGGCCAGATGCGACCAGAGCGATTTGTCGAAGGCTTTCCAGTAGCCGCCATGGACGAAGACGACGAGACCGAGCGGAGCACCGTCCGGGAGAAACAGATCGTATCGGTTGCGGGGCGCTGGGCCATAGGCGCGATCGAGCCGGGCGCGTCCGGCCGAGGCGAGATGCTCCCGGAAGGCCGCGGCCGCGGCCGCCCATCGCGGCGGATAGGACTGCGATCCGGCGATCGCGGCACTATTGGCATAGGCTGCGTCGAAGTCGGTCAGAGGGGCGGCATCCTGCCGCCATGAAGATTGCACCATGGCGCGTCGCGATCCCGATCAGTCCGGCACGATGGCAGTGGCTTCGATCTCGACCAGCGCCTTCGGCTCGACCAGATCGGAGACCTCGACCAGCGCCATCGCCGGGAAGTGGCGCCCCATGATCCGGCGATAGACGGGGCCGAGTTCGGCCAGCGAAGCGCGGTAGGTGGCAATGCTCCTGACATACCATGTCAGCCGGGCGATGTGCTCAGGTCCGCCACCAGCTTCCGCCACAACGGCGAGCACGTTCTTCAGCGTCTGTTCGACCTGGGCGACGAAGCTCTCGGGGAATTTCTCGCTCTCGTCCCAGCCGATCAGCCCGCCGGTCAGGACCATGTTGCCCCGTCCCATCACGCCGTTGGCATAGCCTTTTGGTGTCGGCCAACCCGCCGGTTGCAAAGCGGTGAGGCTGCCCTTGGCGGTCGGGCGATCGGATGTCGCGGCTTCACCGACGATCGGACGGGTTAGATTCACGCCATTTCTCCCTGGCTGGCTTCCCGTTCCGCCTGCTGGCGCAGTGCGAAGCGTTGCAGTTTGCCCGATTCGGTCTTTGGCAGCGCCTCGACGAAGACGATCGATCGGGGATATTTATAGGGCGCCAGGTCCTGTTTCACATGGTCCTGCAGCGCCTTGGCCAAGGCCGCATCCCCGGCTTGGCCGTCCGCCAGCAGCACATAGGCTTTCACGATACAGCCGCGATCCGCGTCCGGGGCGCCGACGACACCGGCTTCCGCGACGGCCGGATGGGCGAGGAGAGAGGCTTCGACCTCCGGCCCGGCGATGTTGTAGCCGGAGGATACGATCATGTCGTCGTTGCGCGCCTGGAACCAGAAATAGCCGTCCACGTCCACGACATAGGTGTCGCCGGTGATGTTCCAGCCGCTTTGGACATACGCGGCCTGACGGTCGTCGGCGAGGTACCGGCAGCCGACCGGACCGCGCACGGCGAGATGCCCGGGCGTACCGGTCGGGCAGCGCTTTCCGTCGGCGTCGATCACCCGCGCCTCGTAGCCCGGCACCGGTCTGCCGGTGGCGCCCTGCCGGATCTCGTCTTCGCGCGCGGCAATGAAGATATGCAGCATCTCTGTCGCGCCGATCCCGTCCATCAGCTTGAGCCCGGTCGCCTCCAGCCAAACTTCATAGGTCGGAGGTGGCAATGTCTCGCCGGCCGAGACGCATTTGCGCAAGGACGAGAGATCGAACTCCTCGCTCTTGGCCGCGATCGCGCGATAGGCGGTCGGCGCGGTGAAGCAGACGGTCGCACGATAATCGCCGATCGCCTTGGCGAGATCCGGCGGTGCGGCCTTTTCGATCAGCACGGCCGCCGCACCGATCCGGAACGGGAACAGGACAAGGCCGCCGAGGCCGAAGGTGAAGGCGAGCGGTGGAGAGCCGATGAAGACGTCGTCCGCATTCGCCCGCAGCACCTCTTTCGCATAGCAGTCGCAGATGACGAGAAGGTCCCGGTGATAGTGGATCGTCGCCTTGGGAAGGCCTGTGGTTCCGGATGTGAAGCCGAGAAGGCAGGGATCGCCCGCCCGTGTCGCCGGCGGGTCGAATCGGTCGGAGACGTTTTCGAGCAGGTCTCCCAACTCTCCGCCGGCGGTCCCGGACCACGTCACGACGCGGTCGAGCACAGGCGACGCTGCGGCGGCCTTCGCCATCTCGTCGACGAGCGACGCATCGCAGAAAGCCAAGCCGATCTCGGCCTTGCCGATAATCTTGACGAGTTCCTTTGCCCGCAAGAGCGGCATCGTCGCAACGACCACACCGCCGGCCTTGATGACCGCCATATACAGCGCCACCAGCGTCGGATTGTTGGCCGAGCGCAGCAGCACCCGGTTGCCGGGGACGAGGCCAAGCTTACCGACCAGCACATTGGCCATCCGATCGATCAACCGGGCAAGTTCGGCATAGGTCCAGGACACGTCCGGGCCAATCACCGCGATGCGCTCACCGCGACCCTCGGCAACGTGGCGGTCGACGAGTTCGACCGTGGCGTTCAGTTGCGCCGGGTAGCCGAGCCGGTCGAGATTGATGAAGTCCGGCATCAGGTGAGCCGGCGGCAAATTATCGAGGACGAAGGTGTCGACGTGGCACGTGTCGGTCATGGCGTCTCCTCAAGCAACTTGCGACAGGAGTTGGCGGGCGATGATGAGTTTCTGGACCTCCGTGGCGCCTTCGTAGATTCGCAGCGCGCGGATCTCGCGATAGAGCGTCTCAGGAACCGAGCCGGAACGCACCCCTTCGGCGCCGTGGATCTGCACGGCACGGTCGATGACCTCCTGGGCGTTTTCGGTCGCCACCATCTTGGCCATCGCGGCTTCGCGCGTGATCCGCGGCGCGCCGGCGTCGCGGGTCCAGGCGGCGCCGACGGTGGAGCGGAACACATCGAGCGTCGCCATGGCGATCTTGAAGCCGTCACCGCCATTGCCGATGCGGTTCGTCGTTGGGATACAGCAGTCGTCGAATGTCAGGCGTGCCAGCGGATGCGGCGCGATGGTCTCTAGCCGCTCGGCGATCACGAGGCCCGGCGTGTCGGCCGGCACGAAAAACGCCGACAGCCCCTTCGCGCCTGGCGCTTCGCCGGTCCGCGCGAAGACCACGTAATGATCGGCGATGCCGCCATTGGAAATCCAGATCTTCTCGCCATCGAGCCGGAGCATGTCGTTGCCGGCGGGCGTGGCCTTCAGCGCAATCTGGGCGACGTCCGACCCCGCCTCGGGCTCGGTCAGGGCGAAGGCGGCAATGGTCTCGCCGGCGCGCACGCCCGGAAGAATCCGCCGCTTCAGCTCGTCGGACCCGGAGAGGGTCAGGGCCCCGGTGCCGAGCCCCTGCATGGCGAAGGCGAAATCGGCCAGGCCGTCGTGACGCGCGAAAGTCTCGCGCAGGATGCACAGGCTGCGGACGTCGAACCGCTCGTCCTCGGGCGCGGCATGAGCGAGGAAACCAGCCGCGCCCATCGCCTCGACCAGCCGGCGGCAACTGCCGTCTATGTCGTGATGATCGGCGAGAGCGGGCACGTTGTCTGCGGCCCAGCGCTCGGCTTCGTCCGCCAGCCGGCGGTGGCGCTCTTCGAAGAATGGCCAGGCGAGGAAGCTCTTGTCCGCCATCGTCTCAGTTTCCCTCGAAGACCGGCTGACGCTTTTCGGCGAAGGCCTCGAAGGCCCGGCGGAAGTCGCCGGTCTTCATGCACAGCGCCTGGGCGATCGCCTCCGCGTCGATGGCCTCGTCGACGCCCATCGCCCATTCCATCTGCAGCATCCGCTTGGTGACCGAATTGGCGTAGGTGGGCCCTTCGCTCAGCGCCTTTGCCATCTCCATGGCGGCATCGAGCGCGCCACCCTTGTCGGTGAGGCGGTTGAAGAACCCCCAGCGCTCGCCCTCTGCGGCACTCATGAAGCGGCCGGTGTAGAGCAATTCCGAGGCGCGGCCCTGGCCGACGATGCGTGGCAGGATCGCGCAGGCGCCCATATCGCAGCCCGCAAGTCCGACGCGATTGAACAGGAAGGCGACCTTCGCGCCAGCCGCTCCGACCCGCATATCGGACGCCATGGCCATGATCGCGCCGGCGCCAGCGCAAACGCCCTCGACCGCGCTGATCACCGGTTGCGGACAGGCCCGCATCTCCTTGACCAGATCGCCGGTCATCGTCGTGAAGGCATGGAGCTGAGAGGCACTCATTTTGGTCAGCGGCTCGATGATCTCGAAAACGTCGCCGCCGCTGGAAAAATTGCCGCCGGCGCCGGTGAGCACGACGGCGGTCACCGTGTCGTCGAAGCGCAACGCGTGGAAGGTGTCGCGCAGCTCGGCGTAGCTCTCGAAGGTCAGCGGGTTTTTCCGCTCCGGCCGGTTCAACATCACGGTCGCGATCCCGCCATCGATCGATAATCGAAAATGCTCCGGCGCGAAATCGGCGAGCGGCGCGGCGATGGCGTTCTGGTACTTCATGACTTCTCTCCGCGGACGGTCGGCGTCCGTGCGCTATTGCTGGCCTTGCGCACGGAGGCCTTGAGATCGCCCAACTGGTTCCAGAGCGCCTCCTGCTCGGCCGGAGCAAGTTCCCCGAGCATCTCGGCGATCCAGTTGCCGTGCGCCTCCGCCATCGTCGCGAAAACCGATCGCCCCTTGGCTGTCAGGCGGACACGGACCGCACGGCGATCGATCTCGGAGACCTGACGTTCGATGAGATCTTCCTGGACGAGACGATCGACCAGCCCCGTCACATTGCCGTTGGAGACCATCATCCGGCGGGACAGCTCGCCCAAGAGAATGCCGTCCGGCGAACGCTCGAGCTGCGCCATCAAATCGAAGCGCGGAAGGGTGGTGTCGAACTCTTCGCGCAGCCGTTTGCGGATCTTGGCCTCGACCAAATTGGTGCAGGTCAGCAAGCGCAACCAGAGGCGCAATTCGGCGCGGTGGTGCTGCGGACTTTCGCGCACCTTGGATTCTGCATCGATAGGATCGACCGTCTCGCGTCGGGCGTTGCTCACAGCTCACCTCCCGCGACCGCGATCGCCTGTCCGGTGATTGCCGAGGCGCCGGCGCCAGCCAGCCAATGCACACAATCCGCCACCTCGTCGGGACGGATCAGTCGACCGAGAGGATTGGCGCTGGTGAATTCAGCGAGAAGGTCGGCGCGGACGCGCCCGGTCTTCTGCTCCAGCCGATCGAGCGACCCCGACACGAGGTCGGTGTCCGTGTAGCCCGGACAGACGGCGTTGACGGTTATGCCCGTCGGCGCGAGTTCCAGCGCCAGCGCCCTGGTGAGCCCGACAACAGCGTGTTTGGCGGCGCAATAAGCCCCGACATAGGAATAGCCCTTGAGCCCGGCGGTCGAGGCAATCGTGACGATCCGGCCGAAGCCGCGCTCCTTCATGGCCGGTAGTACCGAGCGTATGGCGGTCAGCACCGGCTCGACATTCAGCGCCATCATCCGGCGTAGCTGGTCGACATCGAGCCGGGAGATCGGTGCGGTCTCGGCCCCGCCGGCGTTATTGACCAGGATGTTGATGGGGCCAGAGCGTGTGGCGGCGGTGTCGAGCGCCTCTTCCAAGGCGGTGGCATTGGTGACGTCCGCCGCGACCGCGGCCGCGGCTCCAAGTTCGGCGCGGACCTGTTCGGCGCCATCTTGAGAGCGTGCGAGCACTGTCACCGTATCGCCAGAAGCGACAAAGCGCTCGGCGATCGCCCGCCCGATGCCGCGGGAGGCGCCGGTAACGAGGATATGTCGGGGCCGTCGTTCGATGGTCACGGGATCATCCTGCATCCGGAAACTATTTTAATATTAAACTAATAAATCGGACTTGCAATCGGCATCCTGCATGGCCCGTCCTGTCACGGGACAACACGTCTCAGGCGTTGGCGGCTCTGCGCTCCGCCTGACCGCCGGGTTGAGCGGCGAAGCCGGCTTTTCCCGCATAGCCGCTGACGATTGCCTGGCGTTCGGCGCGGCTCAGCACGGAATCGACCTGATCGAAGCCACCGGGCGCCAGCTTCTCGACTTCGTCGATGACCCGCTCGGGGCCGCCCTTGCGGTTGAGTCGCACCACCTCGGCGGTCGTCGGCAGCCGCTCCCGTTCGTATTCCCACAGGGCCTGGCAGGGGTGCTCGGCGCGGTGCAGGGCGTCGGCAAGGGAGCGGGCGTCGAGGATTGCCTGCGAGGCGCCATTGGAGCCGACCGGATACATCGGATGGGCCGCGTCGCCGAGTAGCGTAACCCGCCCGAAGGTCCAGCGGGGCAGGGGATCGCGGTCGCACATCGGATATTCGAAAGCCTGCGGCGTCGCCTCGACGAGCGCGGCGACATCGAAATCGGGAATGGTGAAGCGCTTGGCGTAGGGCAGCACCAGCGAGCGCAACGCCGGTCGCGACCAGCTTTCCTTCGGCGGCGGCGAGGTCTTGCCGTCGGCCATCTTGACGTTGACGACCCAGTTCATCAGCTGCTTGCCGTCGCCGAGTTCGGCGATGGGATAGAGCACGAATTTGGCGCCCATGCCGCCGCCGATCACCATCGTCCGACCGTCGCCCCATGATGTCCACTCGGCCGCGCCGCGCCACATCAGGACGCCGTTCCAGCATGGTGCTCCCTCGTCAGGGTAGAAGTGACGCCGGCCGGCCGAATGGATGCCGTCGGCGCAAACGAGGATATCTCCCCGCACCGTCGTCCCGGCGTCGCCCTTCACCGCGTCGGTGAAATGCGCAGTCACGCCGCCTTCGTCCTGCATGAACCCGGAAAGGCTCAGCCCGGTCTTCACTGACTCCTGCCCGAGCCGCTCGATCACGGCGTCGTGGATGACCTTCTGCAGCCGTCCGCGATGGATCGAGAACTGCGGCACCGGATGGCCGGCGTCCGTGCCGCGCGGCTCGCGCCAGACCTCCTGGCCCTGGCGATTATAGTAGACCAGCTCGCGGGTGCGGATGCCGACCTTGTCGAGCGCCGGCAGCAGCCCGACCTCGGCGAGTTCCCGGATTGCATGGGGGAGGGTGTTGATGCCGACCCCCACTTCGCGAACCTCGGGAGATTGCTCGTAGACCTCGGCCCGAATGCCGCGCTTGTGCAGCATCAGCGCGGTGGTCAGACCGCCGATGCCGGCCCCGACGATGATCACTTTCATGGTCTGTCCTCCAGTCCTGGGGCCGTGTGGATCACTCGGCATCCGGCGGCGGCAGGAAATCCACCTCGTGCTTGGCGGAGATGGCGACGACCTCGGCCGGATCGGCCGCCGGCCCCAGATTGTGTAGCGCCCAGAAGAGATCGTAGAGCCGACGCGCCGGCGAAACCCAGAACAGACACTTCACGTCGGCATCGCTGCGATTGAAGATACCGTGCGGTATGTCGCGTGGCAGGCGGATCGTGTCACCCGGCTGGGCGAAGGTCTCCTGGCCGTCGAGGACCAGGTCCAACCGACCCTGAAACATGTAGATGAACTCGTCCTGGGTCGGATGGATGTGCGGCGGCACGAAGGTGCCGACGGGAAACGTCGCGTGCCAGGACAGCGAACTCTCGCAGTGGTGTTTCGGGATGTAGGTCTGGCCAAGGATGTTCCAGCGGATGCCGTCGATGCCTTCGTCGGCCTTGGTCACCCCGGCGGTCATGATCGTCATCGAATATCTCCCTTCGACGTTGCGAGTTGGTCAGTGTCAAACATGCAGAAACCGGTCCTTGATCTCCGGCGTCGACCTGAGTTCATCCGTCGTTCCGGTCCAGGCGACGCGACCCTTTTCGATGACGACGTGTCGGTCGGCAAAACGGGCGAGCGCATCGACGTTCTTGTCGATGACGAGGATCGCCGCCCCGGCCTCCTTGATGGCGGCGAGGCAGGTCCATATCTCCTCGCGAATGAGCGGAGCCAGCCCTTCGGTGGCCTCGTCGAGGACGACGAGGCGGGGATTGGTCATCAGCGCGCGGCCGATCGCCAGCATCTGCTGTTCGCCCCCGGACAGCTGATTGCCCATATTGCGCCGGCGTTCCTGAAGGCGTGGGAACAGCCGGTAAATTTTGGTCAGAGTCCATTCGGCGGGCCCCGTGCCGGCGCGATGGGTAGCCACGAGGTTCTCTTCGACCGAGAGCGTCGGAAAGATCTGCCGGCCTTCCGGCACCAGGCCAAGGCCGTGCTTGGCAATGACGTGGGGCGGGCGCCCGGTGACGTCGGCGCCGTCGATGAGAATTCGGCCGCCGCGCGGCTTCAAGAGCCCGAACAGGGATCTGACGGTCGTGGTCTTGCCCATGCCGTTGCGGCCGAGCAGCGTGACGACCTCGCCCGCAGCGACGGTGAGATCGATCCCGAACAGAATGCGGGAGTCGCCATAGCCGCTTTCGAGACCTTCTATCGCCAACATCAGGCGGCCTCCTCTTCGCCGAGGTAGGCACTGCGCACTTCGGGGTCCAGGCGCACCTCCTCCGGGGTGCCGGTGGCGATCAGCCGCCCATAGACGAGAACGCTCACCCGGTCGGCGAGAGCGAACACCGCCTCCATGTCGTGTTCGACGAGAACGACGGTGTGCGTGGACTTCAGCTCCCGCATCAGCGCGACGAGCACGGCGGATTCTTCGTGGCCCGTTCCCGCGAGCGGTTCGTCCAGCAGCAGCAATCGCGCCCCGGTGGCCAAGGCGATCGCGATCTCGAGTTGACGCTTTTCGCCGTGCGACAGGCTGCCGGCGCGGCGGTCCGCGCGGTCATTCAGACGGACGCGTGCCAGCGCCGCCATCGCCTCGTCGTTGAGCCGGGTTTCGCGCGCCGCCGGCGTGAAGAAGCGGAAGCTCGAGCCCGACCGCGCCTGGACGGCCATCGCGGCGTTCTCCAAGACGGTGAAACCGTCGAGGATCGAGGTAATCTGGAATGACCGCGCAAGACCACGGTGCACCCGCTCGGCCATGCCGAGCCGGGTGATGTCCTCGCCGGCGAAGTGGACGGTGCCGGAATTACCGCGGAGGTTTCCCGAGAGCTGATGGATCAGCGTCGTCTTGCCGGCCCCGTTCGGTCCGATGATTGCATGGAGTTCGCCGGGTGCGACATCGAGGCTGACATCATCGGTAACAGCGAGCGCACCATAGGATTTTCGGAGATTGCGGACATCGAGCAACGGCGTCGTCATGACCGCGCGCCCTCGGATAGACGGGAAACGAAACCGGCGATGCCGCCGCGGGTGAAGAGGACGAGGAGCACGAGGAGAATTCCGAGCCAGAGCTTCCAGTGTTCGGAAAACTGCGCCAGCCAATCCTCCAGCAGCAGAAACGCGATCGCCCCGGCGATCGCGCCGACGAGGGTTCCCATGCCGCCGAAGACGACCATGACGATCAGCTCGCCCGAGCGTTGCCACGTCATGTAGGCGGGGGAGACGAACTCGGCCTGATTGGCGAGGAAGACGCCAGCGACGCCGGCAATCGCACCCGCGATGACATAGGCGGTCAGTTGGTACGGGAACGGGGCAAAGCCGATCGCCTGCATGCGAAGCCGATTGTCGCGGGTTCCCCGCAGCACCCTGCCGAAGCGTGAGGCGACCAGCGCTCTCAGGCCGACAAAGGCGGCGACGAGGAAACCGAGCGCACCGTAGAAGAGGACGTGATCGCTCTCCAACAAGTCCGTACCGAACAGCGTCGAGCGGTTGGCGAGGGTGATGCCATCATCGCCGCCATAGGCCGACAGCGAGACCATGAAGAAATACGCCATTTGGCCGAAGGCGAGGGTGATCATGATGAAATAGACGCCCTTGGTCCGCAACGAGATCGCCCCGGTGATCAGGGCGAAGAGCGCTGAAACCAGGATAGCGGCGAGCGTCTGAAGCAAAATGTCCTCGATGCCGTTCGCCGCCAGGATCGCGACGGCATAGGCTCCGAGCCCGATGAAGGCCGCATGGCCGAAGGACACCATCGCGCCGTAGCCGAGTACGAGGTCGAGCGAGAGCGCTGCGATCGCGAAGATCGTCAGGCGGGTGGCAGTAACGAGCAGAAACGGATCGTCGAGGGCCCATGCCAGCAGCGGCAGGAGCCCGAGACCGGCGAAAATCACTGCGGCCGCGACACTGGAGCCGTGACGGCCGAGGAGCGGGCGACGAACGGCTCCGACGTCGATCTGCGAATTGGAGACAGCAGCGTCCGACAGGCCCGAGGTCATTGGACGGTCCCTTTGGTCGGAAACAGCCCGGAGGGCCTGAAGAACAAGACCGCCGCCATCAGGATGTAGATCAGCATCGGCGCCAGGGTTCGGCCGGTCTGCGAAGCGGCCGACGGGTCCATCAGGCTGCGCAACAGGATCGGCCCGAAGGTGCGGCCGAGCGTGTCGACCAGACCGACGAGGATGGCTGCTACGAAAGCGCCACGGACCGACCCGACGCCGCCAATGACAATGACGACGAAGGTCAGGATCAGGACGCTGTCGCCCATGCCGGGCTCGACGGAAAGGATCGGTGCGACCATGGCGCCGGCAAAGCCCGCCAGCATTGCCCCGAGGCCGAAGACGATCATGAACAGCCGGCCGATGTCGACGCCGAGCGCCGAGACCATCGGTCCGTTGGTGGCGCCGGCCCTGAGCAGCATGCCGATCCGCGTGTGATTGACCATCAGATAAAGGCCAAGGGCAGTGACGAGACCGGAGGCGATGATCGCAACCCGGAAGAACGGATAGCGCATGTTGCCGATGAGCGGCATCGAGCCAGAAAGGATATCGGGGATCGGCACGCTCATCGGTGCCGCGCCCCAGATCATCTTCACCCCCTCATTGAGGATCAGGATGAGCCCGAAAGTAGCGAGCACCTGATCGAGGTGATCGCGGTCGTAGAGTCGCCGAAAGATCAGGAATTCCAGAACGATGCCGAAGGCGAGCGTCGCCGGAAGAGCGAGGGCCAGCCCGAGGAAGAAGTCACCGGTGAAGGCGGTGAAGGTCGCAGCCAGATAGGCGCCGACCATGTACAAGACGCCGTGCGCCAGATTGATCAGGTCCATGACCCCGAAGATCAGGGTCAGCCCGGCGGCGACGAGGAACAAGAGGATGCCGAGTTGGATCCCGTTCAGCGCCTGGAGAAGAAAGAGGTTGAACATCCGTGCCCTTCGGCGGCTCGTTCATCTCGGCAAGCGGCCANCCCGTTCAGCGCCTGGAGAAGAAAGAGGTTGAACATCCGTGCCCTTCGGCGGCTCGTTCATCTCGGCAAGCGGCCATGATGCCATCTCGGCACCGCCAGTCCAGAACGGCGGCGCTCGACGTCAAAAATCGAACACCCGCTCGGCGCCGGCCGGGGTTTTTCGCCCGGCCGGCGCCGAGCGGGCCGCTACTGCATCTTGCATTCGGCGGCGTAGTTGTCCTGGTAGTCGTCGAAGATCTTCTCGGCGATCTGCGTCTGGTATTTGCCGTCGTCGCGCTTGGCCACCTTGACCAGATAGAAGTCCTGGATCGGGTAGTGGTTGTTACCGAGCTTGAAATCGCCACGCAGCGACTGGAAGTCGGCTGCCTCAAGCGCTGAACGCAAAGCATCCTTGTCGTCGAGCTTGCCGGCGGCCTTGACCGCGCTGTCAATCAGCTGCGCAGCATCGTAGGCCTGCATGGCGTAGGTGCCTGGAACGCTGCCGTATTTTTCCTCATAGGCCGCGACGAAGGCCTTGGACTGCTCATTGTCCATGTCCGGCGCCCAGTTGGCGCCGCCGTAGAAGCCGACGGCCGCATCCTGCTGGGCGGGCAGGGTGGTCTCATCGACGGTGAAGGCGGACAGGAACGGAATGTTGTCGAGCCCGGCCTGCCGATACTGCTTGACGAGGTTCACGCCCATGCCGCCCGGCATGAAGGTGAAGACGGCGTCCGGCTGCTCGGCGGCGATCTGCGCGAGCTCGGCCGAGAAATCGAGCTGGCCGAGCGGCGTGTAGATCTCGTTGACCACCTCGCCCTTGTAGGAATGCTTGAATCCGGCCAGCGAATCTTTGCCCGCCTGATAGTTCGGGGCCAGGAGGAACAGGCGCTTGTAGCCCTTGTCCTGAGCATATTTGCCGAGAACCTCGTGGACCTGATCGTTCTGGTAGGAGGTGACGAAGAAATTCTTGTTGCACTCGGCCCCGGCGAAATTCGAGGTGCCGGCATTCGGGCTGATCAGGAAGGCGCCACCGTCTGTTACCGGCTTGTTAATCGCCATCAGGATGTTGGAAAAGATCGGGCCGACGACGAAGTCGACATCGTCGCGCTCAACCAGTTCGCGCGCTTTGTTGGCGGCGATATCGGGCTTCAGCTCGTCGTCGACGGTGGTGATCTCTGTCTCCAGGCCGCCGAGCCTGCCGCCCATCTTCTCGACCGCAAGCAGGAAGCCGTCACGGCCCTGCTCTCCGAGCACCGCGGCGGGCCCGCTCAAAGTGAACATCAGGCCGATCTTCAGTTTTCCGTCGTCGGCGGTCTGCGCCATTGCCGCCCCGGCCAAGGTGGCCGCAGTCATAAGGGCGATAGTGGCGGTGCGGATCGAACTCATCTCTTGATCTCCATTTAAAAAGGTCGCTAACAATGGTCCGTCCCCAACCGGAGATCGGGCCGGCGCAAGCGTTGACGATCCGCGCCGGAAATCAGTGGACATCGGAACTTCCGCCCCACACGAAAATTAGTTTACGCATAAAATATCGGCTGGCAACAGACGGTGGTCATATTTTTTGCCCGATGAATTTTTGTGCACTGCGAAGCGCCACCGCGCTGGAACGCCGCTCCCACGGGCGTCCAACGGAAGCTCGCGAAACTTCCGAAGGGGAAACCGCGTCAACTTGACGATTATTATCGTGGCTCTGGAAATTCCTCCCGGAATCACGCTATCATGCAGTCGTCATCTCGCTGGACCTCTCAGGCCAGTGCGAGGTGGGGAGGGGTACCATGGCCATTGCGCTCGTGCTCGTTCTCGTCGCTGTCGGCTCGGTGCTGTTTCACCTTCTGAGCCCATGGTGGTGGACACCTATTGCCTCAAATTGGGGCTATATCGACACAACCATCATCGTCACTTTCTGGATTACGGGCTTCGTTTTCGTCGCCGTCGTCCTGTTCATGGCCTATTGCGTCTTTCGCTTCCGCCACAAGGAGGGATCCAGGGCCGCGTACGAGCCGGAAAACAAAAAGCTCGAGACCTGGCTCACGGCCGCGACCGCGCTGGGCGTTGCGGCGATGCTGGCGCCGGGGCTGGTGGTGTGGGGGCAATTCGTCACTGTTCCCGATGACGCGACCGAAGTCGAGGTCGTCGGACAGCAGTGGCAGTGGAGCTTCCGCCTGCCTGGCAAGGACGGTCAGTTGGGCACGTCCGATAGCCGCAAGATCGGGCCGGACAACCCCTTGGGAATCGATCCCGACGATCCGGCCGGCCAGGACGACGTCGTGATCGAGGCTGCCGATTTGCATCTGCCGATCGGCAAGCCGGTCAAGATGCTGCTGCGCTCCATCGACGTGCTGCATGATTTCTACGTCCCGGAGTTCCGGGCCAAGATGGATATGGTCCCAGGCAGCGTCACCTATTTCTGGTTCACCCCAACGCGAACCGGCAGCTTCGAAATCCTTTGCGCCGAACTCTGCGGCATCGGACACGGCTTCATGCGCGGCATCACCGTGGTCGACACCCAAGAGGACTACGTTGCCTGGCTGCAGGAGCAGTCGACCTTCGCGCAATTGTCGACGCCCGAGCAGGTCAGCTCGGTGGACGAGGTCAAATGATGAGCAGGGCGGGGGCAACGCCGACGTAAGCGTGCCAGCAACCCGGGGCAGGACAACAGGGTGCGCCGGACGGAACAGGGAGGCAGAGCGATGGTCGATGTCACGTCAGGCGGCGGCGAAGCGATCCCGCCCGCCGAAGTCGCGGATGTCGAACTGTACCACCCGAAAAGCTGGTTGACGAAATACGTCTTTTCGCAGGACGCCAAGATCATCGCCATCCAATATTCGTCCACAGCTCTCGCCATCGGGCTCGTCGCCCTGGTGCTGTCATGGCTGATGCGGCTGCAACTCGGCTTTCCCGGCACCTTCGACTTCATCACGCCGGAAGCCTACTACCAGTTCGTCACCATGCACGGCATGATCATGGTGGTGTATCTGTTGACCGCGCTGTTCCTCGGTGGATTTGGCAACTACTTGATTCCGTTGATGGTCGGCGCGCGGGATATGGTCTTTCCCTACGCCAATATGCTGAGCTACTGGATCTATCTCCTCGCCGTGCTCGTGCTGGTCGTCAGTTTCTTCGCACCCGGCGGTCCGACCGGCGCCGGCTGGACGCTCTATCCGCCGCAGGCCATCCTCGGCGGCACGCCGGGCGGTCAGGGCGCCGGCATCATTCTGATGCTGGTCTCGCTGATCCTGTTCATCATCGGCTTCACCATGGGCGGCCTGAACTATGTCGTGACCGTCCTCCAGGGCCGCGCCAGAGGCATGACCTTGATGCGGATGCCGTTGACGGTGTGGGGCATCTTCACCGCCACGGTAATGGCTTTGTTCGCCTTTCCGGCGCTCTTCGTCGCCTCGGTGATGATGCTGTTCGACCGGGTGCTCGGCACCAGTTTCTTCATGCCCGCGCTGGTCGAGATGGGCGAGCAACTCAGCTATGGCGGCGGTAGCCCGATCCTGTTCCAGCACCTGTTCTGGTTCTTCGGTCATCCCGAGGTCTACATCGTCGCGCTGCCGGCCTTCGGCATCGTCTCCGACCTGATCTCGACGCACGCGCGCAAGAACATCTTCGGCTATCGCATGATGGTCTGGGCGATCGTCATCATCGGGGCGCTCAGCTTCGTCGTCTGGGCCCATCATATGTATGTCAGCGGCATGAACCCGTATTTCGGTTTCTTCTTCGCCACCACGACGCTGATCATCGCCGTTCCTACCGCCCTCAAAGTGTATAATTGGGTGCTGACCCTGTGGCGGGGCGACATTCATCTGACCCTGCCGATGCTGTTCGCCCTGGCCTTCATCGTCACCTTCCTGAACGGTGGCCTGACGGGACTGTTCCTGGGCAATGTGGTCGTTGACGTGCCGCTGTCCGACACGATGTTCGTGGTGGCGCATTTCCACATGGTCATGGGGGTTGCGCCGATCCTGGTGATCTTTGGGGCGATCTACCACTGGTATCCGAAGGTCACCGGGCGAATGCTGAACGAGGTGCTCGGCCAGTTCCACTTCTGGGTCACCTTCCTCGGTGCCTATCTGATCTTCTTTCCGATGCATTACGTGGGGTTGGTGGGCGTCCCGCGGCGTTATCCCGAATTGGGGGAAACAGCCTTCATTCCCGACTCGGTCCAAACCTTGAACGCCTTCATCAGCGTCATGGCCTTCATCGTCGGCTTCGCCCAGATCGTCTTCCTCTTCAACCTGATCTGGAGCATTCGCAACGGCCGGGACGCTGGCGGCAACCCTTGGCGGGCCACCACTTTGGAGTGGCAGACGCCCGAGACGCCGCCACCGCACGGCAATTGGGGCAAGCATCTGCCGGTGGTCTATCGCTGGGCCTACGATTACAGCGTTCCGAACGCCGAGCAGGATTTTCTGGCACAGAACGATCCCGGTGCCCTGGGTCTCGCCGAGGCGCCGCGATGAGCGTCATTCTGGTCTTTCTCTTGGTCATGGCCGGATTCGCCGCTTGGTGGCTGTCTCACCAACGAATGACGGCCAAACCCTGGCTCGAGCAAGGTCCGCTTGGCGGATTTGAGGGTTCCGACCGATCCACCCTTCCGACAGCCAAGATCGGATTGGGCGTTTTCCTCGCCGTCATCGGTGCTTTGTTTGCGCTGTTCGCCAGCGCCTATTTCATGCGCATGGAGCTGTCGGATTGGCGTCCATTGCCGATGCCCGGCCTATTGTGGCTCAACACCGGTGTACTGGTCCTCAGCAGCGTCGCGCTGCAATTTTCGCTGATCGCCGCTCGCAGTGACCAACGCGATCTCATGCGCCTTGGATTGATGGTCGGCGGTCTCGCCGCCGTTATTTTCCTGATCGGGCAACTCATCGCGTGGCGGCAGTTGGTTGCCGACGGATATGTTCTGGCTGGCAATCCCGCCAACAGCTTCTTCTACCTGATCACCGGATTGCATGGGCTCCACATCATTGGCGGCTTGGTCGCTCTCGGCCGGACGGCCGCGGGAGCATGGGGCAGGGATCGACCGGAGCGGCTTCGCCTCAACATCGAACTCTGCGCCATGTACTGGCACTTCCTGCTTGTCATCTGGCTGGCCGTATTCGTTCTCCTGGCAGGTTGGGCGGCTGATTTCATTGCCGTTTGCCGCCAGTTGTTGATTTAGGAGGGCCGGGCGGATGACCGAGACCATTCTGACGAACGCGAGCCGGGCACAGCACCGGCCTATAGGATGGCGGGGCGTTTTGGCGGACTGGGCCTCCGATCAACGCTCCTTCAAGGGCGTCTCTTGGGGGAAGGCCATGATGTGGATCTTCCTCGTCAGCGACACCTTTATTTTCGGAACGTTCCTCTTGTCCTACATGACCGCCCGTATGTCGACGCGAGTGCCATGGCCCAATGCGAGCGAAGTGTTCGCTCTCGAGATTGGGGGGGCGCATCTGCCGCTGATCCTGATCGCCATCATGACCTTCGTGCTGATCTCATCGAGCGGCACCATGGCGATGGCGGTCAATTGCGGCTACCAGCGCCAGCGAAAGAAGACCGCCGCCCTGTTGCTTCTTACTGCTGCGCTCGGCGCGACCTTCGTCGGTATGCAGGTCTTCGAGTGGACGAAGCTGATTTCGGAGGGCGTCCGTCCGTGGGGCAACCCCTGGGGCGCCGAGCAGTTCGGCGCGAGCTTCTTCATGATCACCGGTTTCCACGGCACCCACGTCACTTTTGGCGTGATCTTTCTGCTGATCGTCGCGCGCAAGGTCTGGCGCGGCGATTACGATACCGGGCGGCGCGGCTTTTTCACCAGCCGGAAAGGCCAGTACGAGAGCGTCGAGATCATGGGGCTCTATTGGCACTTCGTCGATCTGGTGTGGGTGTTCATCTTTGCATTTTTCTATCTCTGGTGAGGAGCGGACATGACCGACATCACAGTGGACAACCGGGGCCATCCTGAAGTGGCGGGCGATGCCCACGACCCCATTCCGGCGGAAGCGCCTGCCGCCGAAGGACATCAGCAGCATCCCATCAGACTCTATCTGGTGGTGTGGGGTAGCCTATTCGTGCTCAGCGCGTTTTCGTATCTCGTCGATTACGCCGGCCTTCAGGGCTATCTCAGATGGTCGCTGATCCTGCTGTTCATGATGCTCAAGGCGGGGCTGATCGTCGCCGTCTTCATGCACATCGCTTGGGAGCGGTTGGCATTGACCTATGCGATCCTGCTGCCGCCGCTGGCGGTGCTCGTGTTTACCGCGATGATGGTTTTTGAATCCGAGTACACGCTGCTGACGCGCATAACATTTTTCGGCGTTGGCCCGTAAGGCTCTTATCCCATTGCCGAAGACCGGCGCCTGGCGCGCCGGTCTGCTCCAGAGCACAGCTCAGCGAGGTGCGACCCGCTTCTCGGCATCGGCAACTGGCGGCACAACAGCCTTGCGGTAAAGGTGCCATGTCGCATGCCCGAGAACCGGGATGACGATCGCCAGGCCGACGAGAAGCGGTAGCGAACCGATGAGCAGGCCGGCCGCGACGATCAATCCCCACAGCATGGTTGGGACCGGGTTGGCGAGCATGACTTCCGCCGATGTTTGAATGGCCGCATAGGCCCCCACGTCCCGATCGAGAAGCAGCGGAAATGCGACGACGGTGGTGCTGAGGACGACCAGGGCGAACAGCAGACCGAGGAAGTTGCCGAGGATGATCAGGGCCCACCCGCGGCCCGTCGTCAGGACGTCATAGATGAAAGCGGTGATGGAGGCTGGTTCCGCCGAACCGTAGAGCCACTGATAGAGCGCCTGCGCCGTGAAAATCCAGGCGATGAACAGACCGAGGAGCAACAGACCGACGGCAATGATCGCCGGAATGGCGGGGGAGTTGCGCACCTCGAGCGCATGCAGCCAGGACGTATCGAGACCGAGTTCCCGCCGCCGACTGATTTCGTAAAGGCCAATCGCCGCCAAGGGACCGAGGAGGGCGAAACCGGACATCAGCGGATAGATGAGCTGCAGTGCATTGCCGCCCGAGGACCAAGTGATCAGGATCAAACCCATCACCGGGTAGATCAGGCACAAAAACACGTAATGCGAGGGTTTTTCCCAGAAATCGTCGAATCCGCGACGCAGTGCATCGAAGACGTCCGCGATCTCAATCTGACGCACGACGGGACGAGCGACGGTTTTCTCGCCGCCTTCGAGAACATGAAAATTGGCCATGACCATTCCTCCTGAATCAGGTCTGGTATGGCCGCGGTTCATGGTGCTGCCGTTTTGCGTACGCAACTGGGTCACGCGAAACCGCGACCTGCACCGTTGATCAGCATACGCCCCAGCGGCAGATTTGTCGCCCCCTGCGCCATTCGAGCGGAATGATCGACCGCCAGGCCATTTCAAGTGATAATCGTCAGTCCGAGCAACGGGAGCGTTGCTGGGGCAGTCCGCCAGGGATAAGACATGCCGATGCCAGTCACGCGGTTTTGATGCGGGAGAATGACACCAAATGCTTCGACAACATCGGTCCTTATCGTCGCGCATCGTCAGAGTAGTCGGCATCGCAATGGTTTTGCTTGTCGTGCTGGCGGGCGTGCGGCTATTCGGCTCTGGCCCTTTGACCGATCGCGGCGCTTGGCCGTCCGAATTTCGAAGCAATGGCGAGCGAATTTATTTCACCGCGACCAGTGCTTCGGGCCAGCCGATCGCGCCTCAGGGCGGAAGCATGCATATGATGATGTCCGGCGGCGGATGCGTCGCCTGCCATGGTGCGGACCGGGGTGGCGGGCGGCTGATGCCACGTTTCTGGCAGTCGGCGCCACCGCTGACAGCCGCCGCTTTATTCGGTGAGCACGATGAGGCTGCCGGAACGGAAGGCGCGACCGAGAGTCATGGCGATCATGACGACTATACCGACGACACGCTGCGACGGGCCATCACCGACGGCATCGATCCCGGCGGCGAGCGCCTCGATCCAGTGATGCCGCGGTGGTCGATGACGGACGCGGATATGACGGATCTGATCGCCTATCTGAAGACCCCAGTCGACAGCGCGAAGTGAGGCGCGGCGCGGCGGCGCGCTTCGTTTGCCGCCGCTTAACGCCAATATCGGTACGCGCCGAGATTTGACCGCTCGTTCAAAAATTACCAGACACGTCTGCGGCGCTACAGCGTGAAGTCAGGTCGCAAATCTTGGCTTTTTGGCCCTCAGCCGCAATGAGATCCATAAGCCGGCCAGCATGCCGATCACCATCGCCGGCAGGAAAGCAAGCGTGCCCGGGGCAGCCAGCGGCAAGGCTGTCCAGGCGGGGCCGGGGCAGAAGCCGCCGATTCCCCAGCCGATCCCGAATATCGCCGCGCCTGTCAAAAGCGGCGCATCGATATCCGCGCGCGTCGGAATCTCGAAACGCGGCATCATCAAAGGCCTTTCACGCCGCCAGATCAGCCGGTAGCCGACGAAGGTGGTCAGGGATGCGCCGCCCATGACGAAGGCAAGGCTCGGGTCCCATGAGCCGAATACATCCAGGAAGTTGAGAACCTTCGCGGGATTCGACATGCCGGAAATCACCAGACCCAGACCGAAGACGAGGCCCGACACAAGTCCCAATACAAATCGCATGTTCGTCACCCGAGTATGTGCCGGAGGAAAAGGACCGTGAGGAACGCGGTCGTCATGAAGGTCGCGACCGCAACAAGCGATCGCGTCGACAGCCGCGCCAGACCGCAGACACCATGGCCGCTAGTGCAACCAGAGCCCCAGATCGTCCCGAAGCCGACCAGCAGCCCGGCCAGGATCATCACGCCCAGATTGTCGGAAACGGTTTGTACGACCGGCTCACCCGTGAGCAAGACGAGCAGGAGCGGCGCGGCCACTAGGCCGATCAAGAACGCCAAGCGCCAGCTCCAATCAGAGCGGATGGATGGCAAGGCGCCGACAGTTATCCCGGAAATGCCCGCGACGCGGCCGAAGAATGCCATGACCATGACCGCTGACAAGCCGATCAGCCCGCCTCCGAATAAGGAGGCCCAGGGGGTGAACTCGGTCATGGTCGGTGGCATCGCGCGGTTCCCTTTGACAATCGACTCTTTACTGGTGGCCCTAGGAAGCCCATATATGAATCATGTCTAAAGTAGTCAAATCTAATATGTCCAAGTTGGATGCGCGTGCCGCCGGCGTGGCGGCCATTCTCGCACTCATGGGCAACGCCCATCGGCTACGCATTCTTTGCAAGCTCGCCGAGGACGAAGCGTCGGTCGGAGTCCTCGTATCCGAGGTCGGCCTCAGCCAATCCGCTTTGTCGCAGCATCTGGCAAAGCTTCGGGCTGGTGGATTGGTCACCACCCGACGTGACGCTCAGACGATCTTCTACTCTCTCGCAAGCGACGAAGTTCGCGCGATCATGGCGAGCCTGTATGATGTATTCTGTGCGCACAGGAAGCGGCACGCCGCACTGTGACGCCAGCACTTCCTCGAATTCGGTTCTCGCAAAGGCTCGCTGCGCGGCGGCAGTTCCTTCAGGTGCGATGCCGATCCTGCAAATCAGCGGACGGCCCCGCGCTGAGAAGGATTTGATATGAACCGACGTGAACTTTTGATGAGCGGCTCCTCGCTTCTCGCCTGGATGGCAACTTCCGGCTTGGTGTCGGCTGCCAATGCCCAGGTGGCCGCGGAACGGATGGACGGGGAGGAACTTAGCCTTCCGCCACTACTGGACGCGCGGTCCGGCCCGATCCGTCTCGAGGCCACAGCCGGGACGACGGTTTTCGCCGGCGGCGCTCCGTCATCGACCATGGGGTTCAATCAGACCTATCTCGGGCCGACGGTTCTGCTGCGGCGCGGAACGAACATCCCGGTTCGAATCGAGAACGGCGTCAATGTACCGATCACCCTCCATTGGCATGGCCTGACAGTCCCCAGCTCGGCGGATGGCGGCCCGGGCACCGAAACCGCTCCAGGCGCTGGCCGTGAGGTCGAGCTGCCGGTCAACCAACCGGCGGCAACGCACTGGTATCACACCCATGTTCACGGCCGCACCGCACCCGACGTCTATGCCGGGTTGGCCGGTGCCGTGATCCTCCAGGACGACGACGAGGCCGGCATCGAACTTCCCAGGACCTACGGCGTCGACGATTTTGTGTTAATCCTGCAGGACAAGCGTTTCGATAGTTCGGGCAGGGCGATCTACGAGCCGGGCATGATGGACATCATGCACGGCTTTCGCGGCGACGCGATCCTCGTCAACGGCCAGCTTCGACCGATTGCCAAGGCGCCGCGCGGTCTGGCGCGGCTGCGTTTAATCAATGCGGCGACTTCGAGTCCCTTCGATCTGTCGCTCGAAAGCGGCCGGCCGCTCGTGCTGATCGGTGTCGATCAAGGCCTGCTCGATGCGCCGGTAGAAGTGAGCAGGGTCTTGCTCGCACCCGGCGAACGCGTTGAACTACTGGTCGACCTGAGGCTTGGCGAAGACCGCCTTATGGCGGCATCGCAGTCATCCATGGGCATGGGCGGCATGATGGGAGGCATGGGCGGCATGATGGGCAGTGATGACGGGAGCGCAGTCCTCCTGACGCTTGTGCCCGACGACAGCCAGGAAGCCGCCGTCACCACGATGCCGGAGCGCCTGCCGGGTTCCATGGTTTCCATCGCGGCAACCGGCGCGCGGCGTCGTTTCCTCCTTGACGAAGGCATGGGGCCGATGAACATGGTGCGCGGTCTGCTCGGCGGCTCCCCGGTGATGACCATCAACGGCAAACCTTACGAGATCGACCGCGTCGATTTTTCAACCCCGGTCGGCGCACAGGAGCATTGGACCGTCGTTGCCAACCAGATGGCGCATCCGTTCCACGTCCATGGCGCGAAGTTCCAGGTCTTGAGGAACGGCGGCCGCGAACCACGCCCCGAGGAACGGGGATGGAAGGACACAGTCCTGGTGAACGGGGAGGCCGAACTCGCGGTTTCCATTGACGCCGAAACCAGCGAGGGACTGCCGTTCGTCTTCCACTGTCATATTTTGGAACATGAAGACGCCGGGATGATGGGGCAGTTTACGACACAAGTTTAGCGTATCAGGGTAGCCGGCGCGGGGCCATTCGAACCGGCGGCCCACATGGCCGCACCGCCAGCGACCCGATCAAGGGGACCGAATGATCACGTCAGAGCCGCAGCAGCGGGACACGAGGCAGGGGCTGTGGGCGGTTCCGGAGGTCTCGCTCGCCCTGTTCTCCTTCGCCTTCCATTTCATTTGGGAGTTCCTGCAGATTCCGACATTCGAAGGAATGGCGAACCTTCGGCACTGGGAGGGCGTGAAGATATGCACCTACGCCACCATCGGCGATGTGGGTATCGCCCTGGCCGCCTTCTGGATCACGTCGCTCGCGGCGCGCACGCGACATTGGATAATCGACAAGAAGGCATGGCAGCTGCTGGTCTTCCTGGCCGTCGGCCTCGCCATCACTGTCGGGCTCGAATTCTATTACGTCGAAATATCCAACCGCTGGTCCTATTCCGAGCTGATGCCGCTGGTGCCGCCATTCGGAACCGGTCTCTCGCCGCTGCTTCAATGGATTGTCGTGCCGCTGCTGGTCGTCGAGCTGACCCGGCGCAATCTCCTGGGCACGTCAAGAATCGCGACAAGACGATGAGCGCATTCCGACGCTCGCCGGCGACCCTGTCCGGTGCCTGACCGAAACAGGATGGCCGACCTTCCAAGCGCGCCGTTCGTCTCCCGACACGACGGCCGAGGCAACATCCGCTTCCTTGGCGGCGTCGCCTTCTTGCCGTCGCGCGGTGGCGGCCCGCCCGGCACTCCGCCGGATGCGGGCGACCTCTTTTCCAGCCGCGTGGCCGCCGACAATCGGGCTCGGTTAGATAACGACCACCCGTGCGCCGACCGGAACCCGGTTATAGAGATCGATCACGTGATCGTTGATCATCCGGATGCAGCCATTGGAGACGGACCGTCCGATCGACCAGGGCTCGGTCGTGCCGTGGATCCTGTAATAGGTGTCGCGCTTGCCGCGATAGAGATAGAGCGCGCGGGCGCCAAGCGGGTTTCTCGGTCCACCGGGAACGCCGCTGGCATAGCGTGCATACTTCCCCGGCTCGCGGCGGATCATGTTCTTGGTCGGCGTCCAACTCGGCCACTTGGCCTTGCGTCCGATCCGCGCAGATCCCTTGAAGGCGCGTCCCGCCTTGCCGACACCGACGCCGTAGCGTCGCGCCAGACCATCGCCGAGAACCAGGTAGAGAAAATGGTTGCGCGGATCGACCACGATCGTGCCCGCTTGGTAGCCACCGAACTTCACGGTTTGGGGCAGGTATTTCGGATTGAGCTGGAATGCCTTGCGGGGACCGTGGGCCAGAGCCGGCATCGCGGACGTCAGCAAGCCGCCAAAGCCAGCCAGAAGAAGAGCACGTCTTGAGAGCATTTTCGTCATCCTGATCATCTAGTCGTCGAAGGGAGCGGAACACCGCAGTGGATGTCCGAAGCGGGGACGTCAGCTGATCGGAGGACGGAATAAGCCAGTACGGCTTCCTGAAGCGCCAGAGAAGACGGGGACGAAAAGGCTTTCCCGTCCGTCGCCAGGGATCACAGCAGTGATTGCGGACAGGGTGGCCCCGCAATCCAAGGGACAGTGGGGCGCCCCGTGCCAAGCCCTGATTTCGTTGTCGCAGCAATCCGCGGCCGCGGCGACACCGTCGCCGTCATCAGCCGTTGCCGACAAAACATTCGCGACGATCGAGCCGCCATGGGCGGCATTCCCGGCCACGGCGACCGCGATGCCTTTAGGCGTCGCCGCCAATATCGTCACGATTAGGATAAGGAACAACAGCCTCATGCGCCGCACGGTAACAGTACCTGCTTAAGTATTCCCTATCCAAGCACATCAATGAATCGTGAATTTCGCGAATTCTGGCCGCTTCGGGATTATTCGATCCCGTTGGCGCGTTGTAGCGCGCGGACATAGGCGGCGATCTGGCTGACGCTCTTCGGCGATATCCCTTCGATCGGCGGCATACTGCCGAAGCCCCAGTGATGATCACGCACGCCGTTCTGCACGGCCAGTTGGAAAGCCGCGTCGGCGTGATGGTTAGGTTCGTAGATCTTATGGACAAGGGGAGGGGCCGTGCCGCTTTTTCCTGCGGCGCTGGTTCCGTGGCAGGTTGCGCAGTTCGTATTGAAAAGCGCCTCGCCCCTCGTTTCGACGGCGCTCAGTTCCGGCACGGTCACGTCCGCCAGCGCCGCCCCCAGGCCGGCCTCGTCCGCGCCGCGACCGTCGAGACGCCACCAGATGGCAAGGGCCGTGACCACGAGAACGATCGTTAGAATGAGCGCGCGATTTTTCATCAGGGATCCTCTGCTCTGCCGATGTCCGACCGGGTAGGGGACCCCGGCCGGTGAGGTCAAGGTCTCTTTGGTCCGCTACTCCAACTCGGCCTCGCTTCCGAGCGGCTGGATCCGAGCGACGCGTTGAAGCTTGCGCCCTGATCGGCCCGCCAGCTCATGGCGTGATCGCAACCTTGAGCACGCCGTCGCGCTGGTTGGCGAACAGCTCGTAAGCCTCCTCGATCTGGTCGAGGCCGTAGCGGTGGGTGACCAACGCGCCGAGGTCTACGCGGTCGGATTCGATCACGTTCATCAGGCGGCGCATGCGATCCTTTCCGCCGGGACACAGCGAGGTGACGATGGTGTTGTCACCTAGCCCGGCGTGGAACGCACCGAGCGGGATGGTGAGATCGGAGGAATAGACGCCGAGGCTGGACAACGTGCCGCCCGGCCGCAGAACGCGCAGACAGCTTTCGAAGGTCTTCTGCGTGCCGAGCGCCTCGATCGCAACGTCGACGCCGCGTCCGCCGGTGATCTTCATGATCTCGTCGACGGGATCGGCCGTCTTGAAGTCGATGACGACGTCGGCGCCGAGTTTCTTGGCGATGTCGAGGCGTTCGGGAACCGTGTCGACCCCGATGATCAGGCCGGCGCCCCGCAATCTGGCGCCCGCCGTCGCGCAGAGGCCGATCGGCCCTTGGGCGAAGACGACGACGATGTCGCCGATCTGGATGTTGCCCCGTTCGGCACCGCCGAAGCCGGTGGACATGATGTCCGGACACATCAGCACCTGTTCGTCGGTCAGCCCGTCCGGAACCGGCGCAAGGTTGGCCATCGCGTCCGGAACCAGAACATATTCGGCCTGGGTGCCGTCGATCGTGTTGCCGAAGCGCCAGCCGCCCATCGGCTTGTAGCCATGGGGATGGCTCTGCCCATCCTGGGAGTGCTGGCCGCACAGGCAGGCGTTGGAATAGCCGCTGGGACAGATGGCGCCGGCGATGACCCGCTGTCCCTCCTGGTAGCCCTTGACGTTGGACCCGAGTTTTTCGATGATTCCGACCGGCTCGTGACCGATGGTCAGGCCTTTCTCGACAGGGTATTCGCCCTTGAGGATATGAACGTCGGTGCCGCAGATCGTCGTCGTGGTGATGCGCAGCAGCGCGTCGTTCGCGCCGACATCCGGAATCGGCTTTTCGCCGAGCGCGATCCGGCCCGGCTCGATGAAAATTGTCGCTCGCATCTTCTCTGGCATGGCCTTGTCCCTTTCCGTTTTGTCCGTGTCGGATAGGTGCTCACGCCGCGGGGATTGCCGCGTTGATCGAGGTCAAGAGGTGGTCAGTAGTCGGGCGGTCACAAGAGGCGACGCCGCACCACTTTCTCCGCTTCCAGAAGAAGCAGCAACCCGACGCCGATGCCGATGACGATCGCTCCATCGGCCAGTGCGATCGGGCGCGTCTCGAACACGGCCTGCATGAAGGGTGCGTAGGTGAAGACCAGTTGCAGGATGACGGTCAGGCCGACGCCGAGCAGCACCGCCGGGGTGCCGACGACACCGGTGAAGGTCAGCGAGGTCAGGTGCAGATAGCGCACGGAAAACAGATAGAAGATCTCCATGACGACGATCAGGTTGACAACGAGGGTTCGAGCGTAGGCCAACTCGTCGCCGCGTTCGATCGACCAGAAGAAGAGAGCAAAGACGGCGCCCGCGAACAGGATGGAAACCAGGACGATCCGCCAGACCATTTCCATGTCGAGCAGCGAGGCGTTGCCCGGCCTCGGCCGCCGCTCCATCACCGCCGGCTCGGCTGGCTCGAAGGACAGGGTCAGGCCGAGCGCGACGGCCGTCACCATGTTGATCCACAGGATCTGTACGGGCGAAACCGGCAGCACGAAGCCCAGAAGGATCGCCCCGACGATCACCAGCGACTCGCCGCCATTGGTCGGCAGCGTCCAGGCGATGACCTTGCGGATGTTGTCGTAGATCGTGCGCCCCTCGCGCACGGCGGCAACGATCGAGGCGAAATTATCGTCGGCCAGCACCACCCGCGCGGCCTCCTTGGCGGCTTCGGTGCCCTTGATCCCCATCGCGACGCCGACATCCGCGCGCTTGAGGGCAGGGGCGTCGTTGACCCCGTCCCCGGTCATGGCAACGACCTTGCCACAAGCCTGCAGCGCTTCGACGAGCCGCAGCTTGTGCTCCGGCGCGGCTCTGGCGAACACATCGACATCCGCGACGCGACGACGTAGCTCCTCGTCGTCCATCGCCTCGATCTGGTTGCCGGTCAAAACGCCGTTGCGCGTATTGAGCCCGAGCTGGCCGGCGATAGCGAGCGCTGTGACCGCATGATCGCCGGTGATCATCTTGACGTCGATGCCGGCGCGGGCGCAGTCGGCGACCGCTTCGATGGCTTCCGGACGCGGTGGGTCGATGAAGCCGGCAATGCCGAGCAGGGTGAAGCCCTCCGCCATGTCGTTCATGCCCAGCGTTGCTTGGTCGCCGACGAATTTGACGGCAAAGGCCAGCACGCGCTGGCCCTCGCGGGCCAATGCGTCGATCCGCTTCAACCATGCCTCATGCTCCAGCGGCGCGACCCCGTCACCAGCGATCTGGTTCGCGCAGAGCGTGATGACATGATCCGGCGCGCCTTTGACGGTAATAGTGTTGCCGCCGGCGCCATCCTGATTGAGCGTCGCCATGAACCGGTGCGCCGCGTCGAAGGGGATGTCATCGAGCCGGCGATGGCGGGCTCGCTCGGCGATGGGATCGAGACCGGCTTTGTGGGCGAGAGCGAGGAGGGCACCCTCCATCGGGTCGCCGGCGACGCTCCACGCGCCATCGTCGCCGCGATGCAGCTGGGCGTCGTTGCACAACAAGGCGGCGCGCGCGAAGCCACGAAGCGCATCGGTCTGGTCAAAGGTCGATCGCACCCCCGCGCCGCGCAATTCGCCGTCGGGGGCATAGCCGTCGCCGGTGACCGCGATTGCTTCGCCATCCGCTTCGATGACGACCGCGCGCACCACCATCTCGTTGCGCGTCAACGTACCGGTCTTGTCGGTGCAGATGACGGAAACGGCACCCAGTGTCTCGACGGCTGGCAGCTTGCGGATGATCGCGTGCCGTCGCGCCATACGCTGCACCCCGAGCGCAAGCGTAATAGTCAAAACGGCCGGCAATCCTTCCGGGATCGCGGCGACGGCCATGCCCACCATGACCAGAAAGGCATCCTGCGGCGCATAGCCGCGCGCCAGCACCGCGAAGGCGAAGACGGCACCGCTGGCGGCGAGGATGACGAGTGTCAGCCAACGGGCGAAGCGATCGATCTGTCGTAGCAGCGGCGTGGTGATCTCCTCGATGCCCTCCAGCATCGCGCCGATCCGCCCGATCTCGGCGCGAGAGCCCGTCGCGACGACGAGCCCAACACCACGACCTGACGTGATGAGCGTGCCGGAAAACGCCATCGAGTCGCGGTCTCCCAGCGATGCATTGTGGGCGACCGGCACCGTATCCTTCACCACCGGCACCGACTCACCGGTCAGGGCCGCCTCCTGGGCGCGAAGCCCACGCGTGTCGAGAAGCCGCAGATCGGCCGGCACCCGGTCGCCAGCTTCCAAGAGCACCACGTCGCCGGGAACCAGATCGGTCGCCGGCAAGGTCACCCGCGTGCCGTCGCGCAGTACCGAGGCGTGCGCCGAGAGCATCGAGCGCACGGCGGCG
>NZ_JAZHLJ010000089.1:0-12232 GCF_036549495.1 Aurantimonas sp. C2-5-R2 | reverse complement strand
GACCTCGCGCGACAATTAGGAAACCTTCGACCTCGACCGCAGGCGCTTATCGTAATTGACGCTGCCGCTCATCCCAATCGTCGCTCTATAACTGATACCGGCCGGGCATCTGCCACCGCTCCGCGCGGGCTACAGTGGCCCGGTTTTTTCCCATTATCAGATGGGTTGGCCGCCATTTCGGCCTCCTGACGCTGTGACCCATCGCCCGGCGCTACTAGACGCCGCTTGATACTGTCCGAAATAGATGGCTGCGCCTTGGCATTTGGTGTATCCGCAGGAGACGAGCGAGGCATTCTGCGACGGACACGTCTCACCGGCACCGGCCCGATCCCCGTGTGGATCGTTCGCTCAGGTCCGTGACCATGCCGGACGACGCGGGCGCGGCCGTCGGCAAGTCGTTCATCCTGCATCGCGGCCAGGAACGCCTCGGCTTCCGCTTCGACCGCCTGCGCCAGCAGCCGGCGAGCGCCGTCGCGCAGCACCAATGTCAGGGGATCGTCGATCTCGCCCCGATGCTGAAAGGCAAGAACGGTGCTATCTGTCGTCATGGCGTATCGCTCCTTCGGGAGGTTCTGGCAGGCTTCGACACCCGCCTCGATACGCCGCCTTCCTCAGACCGTCATCACCCAAAGTCCGCCATAGCTCAGCGTAGTTCGGCGCCGGCATTTGGGTGCCCGGATCGGCATCACCGCCGTGCTCCATACCTGGGGCTCGGCGCTGGCCCACCACCCGCATGTCCACATGATCGTGCCGGGCGGCGGCATCACGCCAGGCGGCGATCGCTGGGTGTCATCGCGGCCCGCGTTCCTGCTGCCGGTGCGCGTGCTCGGAGCGCTGTTCCGGCGGATCTTCCTCGTCCGGCTGATGGCGCTGCACAATGGTGGCAGGCTCCAGTTCTTCGGCGCTATGGCGCATCTCGCCGACCGCCGCGCGTTCCTGCGCCACCTGTCCCCGGTGAGGAAGAAGCGCTGGGTCGTCTACCCGACGAGTTCCCGGCGCACGATTGCCGCCCCGTCCGCCATGGCCTTCATCTTGCCGAAGGCGGCATCGCGCGGCAGGTACTTCAGACCGCAATCAGGCGCCACGGTGATCCGCTCGGCCGACACGTAGGGCAGTGCCCGCCGGATCCGGGCGGCGACGGTCTCGGCTGTCTCTACCTCGTTCGTCGACAGGTCGAGGACCCCGAGGATAATGCCTTTCTCCGGCAGGTTCTCCAGCACCTTGCAGTCGAGCGAAGACTGCGCCGTCTCGATCGAGATGTGCCGAGCCGTCGAACCCGAAAGCTCCGGCAAGAACGAATAGCCCTCTGGGCGTTCGTGGATAACGGCGGCATAGCCGAAGCAGATGTGAAGGGCGGTCTCGCCCACAACCCCTTCGAGCGCACGGTTCACGACCTCGATGCCGTATTCGCGAGCCTTCTCGGGACGCGCCTGCATGTAGGGCTCATCGATCTGCACGATGTCGGCGCCAGCGACAAAGAGGTCGCGGATCTCCTCGTTGACTGCCGCGGCATAGGCCAGCGCCACTTCCCGTTCGCTGTCGTAGAAGTCGTTCTGCGCCTGCTGCGCCATTGTGAAGGGGCCCGGCACGGTGATCTTGACCCGCCGGTCGGTGTTGGCGCGCAAGAACTTTACGTCTTTGACTTCGACGGGATGCATGCGGCGGATCGGACCGGTGACGCGCGGCACCGGGTTCGGATGGCCGCTGCGGTCGAGGGCGGTCCCGGGGTTGTCGATGTCGATGCCTTCGAGGGCGGTGGCGAAGCGGTTGGAATAGCTCTCGCGACGCATCTCGCCGTCGGTAATGATGTCGAGGCCGGCGCGCTCCTGGTCGCGGATGGCGATCAGCGTGGCGTCGTTCTGTGCCTCCTCGAGCCACTCGGGGTCGATCCGCCAGAGTTCCTGCGCCCGCACGCGGGGCGGGAAGCGCATGCCGAGCTTCTTGCGGTCGATCAGCCAGTCCGGCTGGGCGTAGGAGCCGACCAGCGAGGTAGGCAGCAGCGTGTGGTGGTTGGACATAGTTCCTCCCCTTCGTCCTGTTTGTCTGAGCCGCCTACAGTGAACGGCCAGCGGCAACCGCGGCGCGCCGCATCATCCGTGCTACGGGATATCTCAACGCCTGAAAACCGACCGATCCATGCGGACGGCGATCTGGTGCGCCCGCCCCAGATGATCGCGCAGCGCCCATTCCGCAGCATCAGGATTGCCGGCGAGAATGGCACTGGCTATCTGCCGGTGCTCAACGACCGACTCTTCGTACATGGCAACCGTCATCGCGCCGCTGAACTGCAGTATGATCAGCGGCAGTTGCAGGTCCAGCTCAACTCAGCGGGTCGTAGGTGATACGTGAGGGTAGCCACGCAATTTCCTCTCATCTGTGGGAGCTTCAGAGCCGGGCGAGCAAGATCTAATGCTGTACCTGCTCTGGAAGGTCGTTCGACTCTCTGAAACAAAAGGTCGGATCTCGCCCACGATCTCGCCGCGGGCGATCGGCACGCAGAGATCCGGGAATTCCTGCACGAACTGCGCGCCATCGCTCTGCATCTCCAGGAGGAATTCCTCAAGGTGCGACATCGCGCCGGTCTGCAGGTCGTGCAGGACCACGAGCGGCCATTCCTCGCTTCGGCACTGTTCGACCGCAGTCGACACCCATCCACCAGGATTTTCCCAATCGCGCGGCACCACGTTCCAGAGAATGCAGGTGAAGCGTTCCTTCAGAAGATGGCTCAGCGATGGCTGATCGAGCAGCGAGTCGTCGAGGTTTCCGCCCCCGCCGAAGGGGCGGAAGAACTTGTGCGGGTGGGCCAGCTCTCCGATCAGCTCCTGCGTCCGGGCGATCTCCAGGCGGTAAGCCTCCGGATACTGGCTCCGCCCCAAGGGAGTCAGGTGATTGAAAGTGTGGTTCCCGATCCAGTGGCCATCCGCGCGGGCTCGCTCGCAGAGCCTGCGCCGAGCAGGGTCGCGAAGTTTTTCGCCAACGACGAAGAACGTCGTGCGAATCTCGTGGCGCGCCAGTACATCCAGGACGTAGGGCGTTATTTCTGGGTCGGGACCATTATCGAACGAGAGTGTGATTTTCTTCAATCCGCGGTCCTTTCAGAGACTGTTGTTCGCCTGATCCAGGCCGACCTGGCTAGAGAACTTCCCGATCCCGCGCCTGGGGCTCGATGCGGAATGCAGATCGAGAGCCTGCCGCCGAACAGGTTCCGTCCGCTTCACGCGTAGGACGCAGCAGTACCGGTGTCGCGAGCGCTTCGGCGCCAGCGGACCGTCCGCCGCTCCAGAAGTTGCACTATGAGATCGAAGGCGATTGCCAGTGCTAGGACGAGCAGGATCGATGCGAAGACATGCCGACTGTCCAGCAGTGTCCGGTACTTCGAGATTAAGAACCCAATCCCGGCGGTCGAAGTTAGCATTTCGGCCACTACGACGCCGACAATGACCAAAGCCCCGCCAATTCGCAAAGAAGCGAGAACGGTCGGCATGGTCGCAGGAATATATACCCGCAGGATCTGCTGCAGTGACGTTGCGCCCATGCTTCTCGCCACTACCACGAGGTGGCGGTCGATCGTCTGGGTTCCCGCCGCCGTGCCCAATAGCGTGGGAAGAAAACCGTAGACGCTAGCGAAGACGATCTTGGATTCTGGGCCGATTCCAAACCATGCCGTGAAGAGCGGATATAGAACTACGAGCGGAACCGCAAACAGGCCCGACATGACCGGCAGCAAAAGTCGGCCTGCGGGAAGGGACGCCCCTAGGACTAAGCCCAATGCAATGCCCCCACCGCACGCGAAGATCAACGACACCGCTATCTCTTGGAGGGTCACTCCGAGGTGATAGATATATTCCTCGAGGTCACCGAAGAGAGCGTGCAGAGTTTCACTCAGGGGTGGAAGGAAGAGGACCGGTACCCATCCCAATCGCGGCAGCAGTTCCCACAGGACGAGCAGCAAGACCACAAGAACGTAACGGACTACGGCCGCCTTTGCATCCAGGGGCATATTCGATCTCATGTCTTTATCATCTGCCAGATGCGATCGCGAAGCTCCGCAAAGCGCGGCTTTGCCATTACCTCCAGCGTCCTGGGACGAGGCAGATCGACCCTCACCCGATCGAGAATACGGCCGGGGCGTCCCGACAAGACGATGACCTCGTCCGAAAGATAGAGGGCTTCGCTCAGGCCGTGGGTCACGAAGATCACCGTCTTGCGCGTCTGGTCCCATATGCGCAGCAACTCATCGCCCATCTGGATGCGCGTCTGTTCGTCAAGCGCGGCGAAGGGTTCGTCCATCAAAAGGATAGGTGGATCCTGCACTAGCCCCCGGGCGATCGAGACACGCTGTTTCATGCCACCGGACAGCTCATGAGGATAGCTCCCGGCGAAGTCAGTCAACCCCACCAGTGCCAAGGCGTCGCGCGCCTTCTCCCGCCGAATCGGCTTCTTCACTCCGCGCAGCGAGAGCGGAAACTCCACATTGTGCTGCGCTGTCAACCATGGGTAAAGGCTGGCATCCTGGAACACGACGCCAATGCGCGAAGGATCAGGTCCCGCCATCGGACTTTCCTTGGCGATGATTGTGCCGCTCGTCGGCTTGATCAAACCCGCGAGCATCATCAAAAGAGAGGATTTTCCGCAACCGCTCGGGCCGACGATCGATACAAAGCTGCCGGTCTCGACGGTGAAGTGAATGTCCTTGAGGGCCTCGGTCTCCTGCCCGTTGGCTGAATAGACGTGGTTCAGGTCGCGGACCTCAACGATCCCCGACATGCTGTCCGCCCGCATCGTCATCCTCTCCAATGCTCGCATCTTGCCTCTACCGATCGCACGACCTCGTTGAACAGGATCGAGAGGCCGGCGACGAGAAGAATTCCGGCAAGCAGTTCGTGGAGCTGAAATCCCTGTCCCCAGGCGCCGATGACATTCCCGAGGCCTTCGCGAGACGCGTACATCTCGGCGAGCAGGATGCCGGTAAAATTGAAGATCATCGCCAGCCGCACGGCCTCGAGAAGCACCGGTGTCATGCTGGGCAGGTACACGCGCGTGACTGTCTGCCAAGTCGTCGCACCATACGAGCGCGCCACCTTCAAATGTTCCTCGCGAACAGAATCCACAGCCGCGAAGGCCGTCATCATGACGATGAAGATTGTCGAGAAGACGCCGAAGGCTACCTTTTGCGAAAAGGTGATGCCAAAAATCAGAATGAAGATCGGAAGGAAGATCGACTTCGGAATGCTGAAAACGAAGAACACGAGCGGCTTGAAAACCGCAGAGGCGAACCGGCTTTCCGAGATCAGAACTCCGAGCAGAGCCCCCACCGGGACTGCGATCAGGAACGCAGCTGCCGTTTCTGCAAGCGTCGTCCCCAGGTGGGATAGGAAGCTTTCCGTTCCCAGCAGCCCGAGCAGGGTTGCAAAGGCCTCGCTCGCTGGGGGAAGAAGACGTGGATCGACCAGTCCGACGGCGGGAGCAAGCTCCCAGCCGCCGAACAGGGCGAGAACGATGCTCAAGCGAGCAAGCATTGTCCTCCAATTGCTGGTTAGCACACGATTCATTCCTGGGTTGTCGTGACCATCTCGTTGGTAAAGAGATCCTCGGCGGGCGGAGCCTCGGTCATGCCCCCGATACGATAAATATCAAGCGCCGCTTCGGTGCCGGCCACGTCCATCTCGCCAGTTGCCGACAACTTCAGGAAGACGTTCTCGTACTCCTGCTCGGCTACCGTCTCGGAAACATTATTGATCTCTGCGATCAGGCTGATGGCTTCCGCCCGGTTCTCCTGAAGGTATGCCGTTCCGGCCGAGAGAGCCTGCACGACTTTCCGAAGGACTTCGGCATCATCTTCGATGAAGCTGTCGCTGGCCGCCCAGCCGGAGTTCAGATGCTCCGGCATTGCAGTACCATAATCAAGCAACGTCTTGCCGTCGCCATCGAGGGCGACCTGATAGCTGAGGGGAGAGTAGAGGACGACGGCATCAACGTTGCCGCTGATCAGATTGGGAACGAGGCCCTGGCCAAGCGGCACGGCGGTGAATTCGACGTCACTTGTTTCCATGGTCCAGCGTGCGAGCATGTCGGAGAGAGAGCCGGCTGAGGTGATGCCGACATTCTTGCCGGCAAGCTCGCTGACATCGTCGATGTCAGACCCTTCAGGCACCATCAGTTGCCAGCCGTAATTTCCCGCTCCCAGCTCCGCGACCATTTGGGCGTCGACCCCCGACAGACGGCCGCGTGCGATGATGTTTGGTGAGGATGAGATGACATCCGCCGCATCGGCAGCCAATGCGGTGAAGGCTTCGGCGCCGCTCTGGTAAACAGTCAACTCGGCCGCAATCCCCTCCTTCTCGAAGAAGCCCTGCCGCTGAGCGGCCTCAGCCACGATCGAGGGGAACCAGGATTGGGTCGCCAGGCCGATCTGCACGATCTCCTGCGCTTGAGCGCCCGTGAAGGACGTCACCGACGCGAGCAGGCCAATTGTCGTTGCAAACGCTTTCAGGCCAGTAGTCTGGTTAAACTTTGAATTGCGCATGTCTTTCCTCCGTTTGTTACTCTGGATGCGTGTCGGGCCGCGGCTGATCCCTAGGATTTGCGCCGCAGGTGTTCCCTGATTTCTCCCACTCCCATCACGTCCCCGTATTTCAAGTCTATGTCGACAAGGCTCTGTCTATGGGCCTCGGGGAGTCTGTCTCCGACCGCCTCAGCTGCGACGATGACTCGCAAGCCAAGCTGCGCCGCGTCGACTGCGGTGGCGCGGACACACCCGCTGGTGGAGACTCCGGCGATCACCAGCGTGTCGATGTCCTGATCCCGCAACGCGTGTTCGAAGTTCGTGCCAAAGAAGCAGCTGGCCTGCTTCTTGCTGATAATGGGATCATTCGCTTCTCGCTTCAGCCTTGGATCCTGCTCCACCCACTTCGATCCGGCCGCCAGCAGCGGCAGGCTTTGGATTTTTCTGGTCCAGACGCCTGCATCTGCCGCGTTCGGCTCGTCATAAGCGATGGTGGAGAAGAAAATAGGCCCGCCCGCCACGCGAAACGCGGCAAGTAGCAAGTTGACGCTGGCGATCGTGTCGGAGCAGTCCGTTCCCAGGTCCGATGCGGGATCCGTGAAGCCGAGAGAGAGGTCGACGACCACCAAGGCCGGCCTCGCACCAAACCCGACACGAGTTCCCCATCCGCGACCCGACAAACCATGGTCAGGCAGTGTGACTGACATCGCCGCAACCTCCTCCAATGCTCCACTCAGGGTACGCTAAGATCCAGCTAGCTCCTTGACAATCAGGCAATGAGCGAAAAGACTTTTCTGAAACAGGAAAAAACGGATATGCCGCCGCATCCTAGAGCGTACCCGCTCGACCCAGTCAGCATTCGGTCGCTTCGGATCTTCGTTGCGGTTGCCGAGGCGCAGAGTTACACGGTCGCGGCACGGCAGTTGCACCTAGCCGTGTCGACGGTGAGCAAGAGCGTCGCCGGCTTGGAAACGGAGCTCGGATTCCCGCTATTATACCGGAACACGCGACGCGTCTCGGTGACCGAGGCGGGAGAGCGGTTCTATCGTCGCTGCCGCGCGGTAATCGCGGAGATCAGTCAGGCATCTGAGTCGGAGGCGGTCTCGCCGGCGAAAATTCGAGGCCATCTGCGAATCGTGGTCTCGCCTTCCTTCAGCACCGCGGTCCTATCGCCCATGCTTTCGCCGTTTCTTAGAAAGCATCCGAATGTCACGGTCGACGTGATCGTCAGCAGCGCGATGCCCAACCTCGTTCGCGAGCGCGTTGACGTAGCGATCATGCTCAGGGACCAACCCGAGACTAAGACTAGGTCGCTTCGCCTCGCTCCCAACGCTCGGGCCTTCTGCGCTTCGCCCGACTACTTGGCAGCGAACGGTACCCCCCGGACTCCGCAGGAGTTGGCGAAGCATACCTGCCTAGTGAGCCTTTTGTCGGGCGCCCATGAAGGATGGCGCGTCCGAACGCGAGATGACGGCGAGACGTTGCAGGTTTCAGGCACGTTCACGTCCAACGACGGTAATGTCATCAAGAATGCCTGCCTCGATGGGCTGGGCATCGCCAATCTCTATCGCTATCACGTCTACCGGGAACTAGCTGGTGGGAATCTTATCGAGCTCTTTCCAGGGTCCCAACCGGGCACCAACAGCATCTATGCGATCTTTCCCCACCGGGAAATTGTCGAAAGCCACACCCAGGCATTCGTCGACCATATCCGAAAGGCGATCGGCGACCCGCCGTACTGGCTCCAGGTGCCGGGGAGCGGCTAACCGGCACTCGAGAACGCGTTGCCGAGCGGACGTGCCACCTCCCCATCGGAGTTTCCAAGGAAACCATTCCGGAAGGTGGCGTTAGCTAACTATGTGAGGCACATTACCCGATCTGTGGCAGACCTCGGGGTGGGCCTTTATCTCGGCCCGGTCCTGCACGAGCGTGGCCGTAGGTGACCGAGAACGATCCGTCAGCTTACGGGAGGCGGAAGCGGGAAAGCGGCCCTTCGGCTCACCTGAAGGGTTTCGGGCGCCGCGAGGCGTACGAAAGTCGCCGAAGAACGAACCCACGGAATGCCAGTCGTTGAGTTATGGGGTTTTCGACTGAGGGCTGTGCCGGGACGAGTGACGGTCGCGTCCGATCGGCATTGATTTTACTCTGCGGTGCCCTCGCTGACGACGGGTCGCCGGTGCAGGAGAAGCCGGCGAGCGCACGATCGTGACGCTTGCGAAGCCGAGACCGGCGTTCGACACGCAGATACCCGTGGCCCGAAGCGCGTCGTCTCGGGTCGGTGGCGTTGCCGGGGGATGTCCCGAAGCTTGTTGAACTTCGGCGGGCGGCGTTGCCGAGTTGAAGGTTACGCCGCCCTCGAAGCGGGGGCAACGGGCTTTTCGGCGAGGCGCTCCTGATGGGCGATGAGGGCGGCCCTGAGGATTGGTAGCTGCTTATGCGCCTTGAGCTTGCGGAAGCCCTTAGCCGCCTCGATCATGCCGGCTGCAACCCATCTGAGGGCCATCTTTCCGTTCCGCCACCGCTTGACGTTGGGTCGTGCGGCTGAGCGGAACAGAAAAATGTCATAAGGATCCGTTTGGCTCGATACAGCGATAGATGGTTGCTGGGTGGACGTTGAAGGTCCTTGCGACGGAACTGATAGATTTGCCCTCGGACACGAGTTGGCGAGCGAGCTCCGCCTGATCGGGGCGCATTTTCTTCGGGCGTCCGAATGCTACACCGCGCGCCATCGCCGCCTTTCTCCCCTCGTCGGTCCGCTTCAAGATCAGAGATCTCTCGAACTGGGCTATCCCGGCGAAGACGGTCATGATCATTACGCCGGACGGGGATGTGGTATCGGCCCATGGTTCGTCAAGCGATTGTAATCCTGCCTGCTTCTCCTTGATGCGCTCGGCGATGTGTAGAAGATCAATGGTGGATCGCGCCAAGCGATCAAGGCGCGCGACCACCAGAACATCGTCCCTGCGCAGATGCCCCATCAGCTTTTCGAGCTCGGGCCGCCCGCGAGCGGCCCCCGATATTTTCTCCTCGAACATCATTTCACAACCTGCCTCCGAGAGTCGGCGGCACTGGATTTCGAGGTTCTGGTCCTCAGTGGAAACGCGCGCGTAGCCAATCTTCATGTGGTGGCTCCGAGCATCGTGCGAAAGTTGCTGCAAAACGATTTTATTTCGCACATATGTTTTGCGAAGACATTGGCCTTATTTGGCGGTGCCACTCGCGCCCTTCGCAAAAGTTGAAAGTTTCGCACGGAATGCCCACCCGCCACCTTACTGACGCCCAGCGTCAGGGCTTTGCCCGCTTTGATGACGAACCCGTGCCTATCCGCTTTACACCCACACCCACAACATCTAGGGTGGGCGTCAAGCGGATAGGAGGCGGCTGTGGACGTTCTCGACCGAGCCGACCTTCGGTTTCCGGAACCGCTTCCGGGGTTCTTGCGGCTTTTTCCTGATGATGCGGCCTGCGCCGCCTATCTGGAGCGGTCCCGCTGGCCGGACGGTTTCACCTGCCCGCATTGTGGCGTGCTGGGTGATCCGTTCCGCTTCGAGAACCGCCCTGGCGTTCTGCGTTGCCGGGCCTGTCGAAAGAATACCGGCCTGACCGTCGGTACGGTGATGGAGCGCAGCCATACGCCGCTCAGCGTGTGGTTCTGGGCTTCCTATTTGGTTGCCAGCCAGACCACCGGCTTGTCCGCCGTCCAGTTTCAGCGCCAACTTGGCCTGTCCCGCTACGAGACGGCGTTCGGCATTCTCCACAAGCTTCGCGCCGCCATGGTGCGTCCCGGTCAGGACCGCATCGGCGGACATGCCGACCAGCATGTCGAGGTGGATGAAACGTGGGTTGGCGGGCGGACGCGTGGCGAAGGCCGAGGCGTCCATCACAAGACGCTGGTGGCTGCCGCTGTCGAGGTGCGCCACCGCGAACCGGGCACTGCCCAGGACAACCGTCGGGGCGGTCGCTATGCGGGTCGTGTCCGTCTGGTAATTGCCGCTGACCGCAGCGCCGCTGTGCTGGGGAGCTTCATCAAGAGTGCCGTCGAACCTGGCACGCTGGTCATCACCGATGATTGGAGCGGCTATGGCGGGCTGCGCAAGGAAGGCTACGACCATCATGCGATCGCCCAATGCGGCGACCCGCAGGTGTCGGAGGAGTTCATGCCCATCGTCCATCTGGTCTTCTCAAACTTGAAGACATGGCTGAACGGCATTCATCATGGCGTCAGCGACAAGCACCTTCAGGCATATCTCAACGAGTTCACATTCCGGTTCAACCGCCGCTTCTACCCGTTCAATGCGTTCCGCTCGCTGCTCGGCCTTGCAGGAAATGCTACCGCGCCAACCAGGACCGGATTATATTCGGGACAGTGGCGACACCCTACATGTTGTGGGTATGGGCGTTAAGCGGATAGGCACGGACGAACCGTCGGCCGATCAACTCGCGCGATATTTCCATTTGGACCAAACCGATCGCGAACTCATCGGAACTTTGCGCGGTGACCATAATCGGCTCGGCTTTGCTGTGATGCTGACGAGCGCCCGGTTTCTGGGCGCATTTCCAGTCTCGCCCGCCGAGATCCCGGCGTCGGTCTTGGCGACCCTGATCGAGCAGCTCGCCCTCGCGCCCGGCACAGGCGTGGATGCATATTTTGACGGAAGCAGCCGCGTCCGTCACCTCGCGCTCATCCGGACGCACTGCGGTTTCACGGACTTCGGCGAAAACGCCGTGGCGCGTTTCCGGCTGACCCGATGGCTCTACGCCCTGTGCTGGAGCGGCGACGATCGACCCGGCCCCCTGATCGATCGGGCCGCGGCCTGGCTCATCGCCAACAAGGTGCTTCTGCCGGGCGTCACGGTTGTCGAGCGATTGGTTGGCAGAATTCGCGATCGGGCGCGAACCAGGCTCTGGCGCCATCTGGTCGCCAGCCTGAGCGATGACCAGCGGGCGCGCATCGCCGCCCTGTTTGACGACGGCGACACGTCCACGTTCGCCGCCTTGGACGCGCTGCGGACCGTTCCCTCGAAGCGCATGCCGACCGAGCTCTTCCGCCACCTTGATCGGCTCGACGCGGTCCGGGCGTTCAACCTGCGGCCATCGCCGCTCTTCAGGAGCCTCGTCGAACCGCGACCGTAGCCGCGCTCTTTCATACGCTCGAAGCAGCGGCGCAGGACGATGCCGCCGAGCTGGCCGAGGCTTTGCTCTCCGACATGGTCAAGGGGGCCGAAGCCGCCGACAAACAGGCCCGGCTGCGCAGTCTGCGCGATCTTGATGGCGCCGCGATGCTGCTTCACGCGATGGGTCTCTTGGTTTTGACCGACGACGCCTTGCCCCTCAATGAATGGCGAAACGTGCTCTTCGAACGGTTGCCGCGACCCGACCTCGAGGCGGCCATGTCCAAGGTGGAGGCGATCGCCAAGCCCGCGGAGACCAAGCCCTACGACCAACTGCGAACAAAATGGCGGAGCGCCCGGCGATTGTTCTTCGAAATCGCCACCCGCATCGAGACCGACGCCGCCCCGGGCGGAATAACCGTCAAGGCCGCGATCAATTATCTCAAGGCCGTGGACGACTGGTCGTCTCTCGCCAAGATGCGCGGCGCGCCGACCGCCGCGATCCCAAAGGCATGGAGGCAACATGGGGAATGTCCCGGTCTCTGTTGAAACTCTGAAGTAGGCGGCGTTGCCCGCCTTGAGCCGTTAGGCTCGGGGTGCCGATTCCACTGAGGAG
>NZ_JAZHLJ010000088.1:0-12312 GCF_036549495.1 Aurantimonas sp. C2-5-R2 | reverse complement strand
GAAAAGCCCGTTGCCCCCGTTTCCAGGGCCGCGTAACCTCCAACCCGGAAACGCCGATCGCCGAAGTTCAACAAACTTCGGGACATCCCCGCCGCCGCTTCGCGTAGGCGGCAGCCGCGTCGCGTTCGCTGGTGTCGTCCTTGGCCAGCAGCATCTCGACGAGGTCGCGGCCGACGCCCTTTTCCGAGAGCTTCGCAGCCGCCATGCGCTTGGACGTCCGGCGCCGGCGCAGGCTCGCCAGGCGCGCCTCCGCGAACGCCTGGTCGTCGACGAGTTTCAACTCGACGAAGCGGGCTACCGTCGCGTCGATGAGATCGCCATAGACGGCGGGGTCCTCGCCAAGTGCATGGGAACGCCGCATCACCTTGCGCTCCAACACCCGGCGCAAATTTGCCGTGGTCGAGGCATAGCGTTCGAGATAATGCGCCGCCGCCCGGAATAGCCATTCGGGCGTGACCGGCTTCGGCTTGAAAGGCCGCTTGTCCATGCCGTTTCTATACGAAGCCCGGCTGTTCTGGCGCAATGGGTCTGGCGCACCCGCATCGTTCTAAAAGGGAGAAGCGATTTTCGGATGAAAGGTGCCGCCCGTCAAAGACGACAGCGCCGCTCCGAGCTTCCCGGACAGGGGGCTAGGCGCGGCGCACCGTGACTTCAGGCGATGGCTGAATTTCTGCTTCACTCAGCGCGCATTACCGGCCGCATGCAGACCAGATTTTTCCGCCGCGTCGAGGCGCCGCAACTGCTCACGCAGCGGCGCCGGTATGCGCTCGCACACGACGAATGTGGGGAGATTCCGCAAATGGCGCGAAACCTCTGCCTGGCGACGTCGATTGACGATCGTTCTTGCCAGTTCAGACATTGATATACCTTTCCCCTGCCGGATATGACTGGGTTCCGTTGCTGAATAAACAACTCCCAACCGCCGCAAAAGTTCCGAAACGCCGCCGAAAACGTCCTTGCGACGCAACGTCACATCCGCGAAGTGGCCGAAACGGCATTCCGCCGCTCGCGCGAATGCAAACCTGCGGGTCGAGATCGACAGAAACGGCCGTCTCTGCGTAAGGTTCAGCTTGCATGATCGCGGATGATCATGCGGGCTTCCCGCCGACTTTGCTTGAGTCGCGACATCATCCGAAACGGCAATGGGCACCTGCATGACGTCCTTGTCCCGCCGACATCAGACCTTTCAGGACCTCCATCAGGCGGGCTGTTTCGTCATACCCAATCCTTGGGATGCCGGTTCGGCCCGCATGATGGCCGCTGCGGGCGCCAAGGCACTCGCCACCACGTCGGCCGGCTTCGCCTTCACGCTCGGCCGGCCAGACATGGGCCATGTGACGCGCGACGAGGCGCTCGCCCATGCCGAAACGATCGTCGCGGCGTCCGACCTGCCGGTCTCGGGCGATCTCGAAAACGGCTTTGCCGACGATCCCGGCGACGTCGCCCAAACGGTTCGTCTGGCTGCCGAGGCCGGCCTGTCGGGCGGCTCCATCGAGGATACGCGGATGGCGCCGGGAAACCCCGCCTACCCGTTCGACCTCGCCGTCGACCGCATCCGCGCCGCGGCCTCGGCCGTCTCCGCGCTGGGCCGCCCCTTCGTCCTGTGCGCCCGTGCGGACGGCGTGATGAACGGCAGTTACGACCTTGACGAGGCGATCCGCCGCATAAAGGCTTTCGAGACGGCGGGCGCCGATCTTCTCTACGTCCCGGCGCCGCCCGGGGTCGATGAATTGGGCCGGGTACTCGGCGCCGTGTCGAAGCCGGTCAACGCACTCGCCGCCGGACCGCTGCGGCGTCTCTCCGTCACCGATTTCGCCGCGCTCGGCGTCCGCCGCATTTCGCTCGGCTCAACGCTTGCCCGCGTCACCCATGCGGCGATCCGCGATTGCATGCGCGAAATCGTCGACGAGGGCCGTTTCGCCGGCCTCGAATCCGCAGCTTCGGCAGCCGAAATCGACGCGATGCTCAAGGCGGGCGCCGGCGAGATCGACGCGATCTGATAGGGCGGGAGAACCAGCACGTCGCGGATATGCTCGTCCGCCCCTACTCCGCCGCCTCCGCCACACGCTCCATCCCCATAAACGCGGCCTCGGCCTCCTTACGCCGCGTCTGGGCCTCTACCGCGAAGCTCCGGCGAACGATGCCGAACCCCTTCAGCGTCTCCGGCCAGCGGGCCAGCGCCACCGCCGCCTCGTAATTGCCTGAGGAAAGCCCCGCAAGAATACGATCGAGGCTTGCCTCGTAGAGCGCCCGGTCGGTGCGCTCGGCCCTGCGCTCGGCCGAGAAACCGAACGGATCGAAGGGCGTGCCGCGCAGTCGTTTCATCGCCGCCAGGAGCTTGAAGCCGGTCATCATCCATAGGCCGAAAGCGCGCTTCTTCGGCCGGCCGTTCGGCCCGTCCTCGCCCATGATCGGCGGCGCCAGATGAAATTCCAGCCGGTCGTATCCAGAAAACCGCTCGCCGAGCTGCGCGGCGAAGCCGCCATCGGTGTAAAGCCGCGCCACCTCGTATTCGTCCTTGACGGCCATCATCCGATAGAGTTGCCGCGCCGCGGCGTCCGTCAGTTCACTGCGGTTCGGTGCGACCCTGACCTCGGCGGCGCGGATCGCCGCGACGCGGTTCTGATACATCTCGGCATAGGCGTCGTCCTGATAGGCGGCGAGCTCCTTTTCCCGCCGCGCGATCGCTTCGTCCAGAGTTTCGGAAAGACGCCTGTGGTCGAGTCCGGCCGACGCGTGATCGACCTCCGCCGCCGGACTGTTCGCCGGATCGTGGGCGATCGCCCGCCCCCATTCGAAGGCGGCGAGATTGGCCTCCACCGCGACGCCGTTCATCTCCAGCGCCCGCCGGATCGCGGCGCGCGAAACCGGCAGCGCGCCGGTCTGCCAGGCCAAGCCCAGCATGAGCATGTTGGCAAAGATGGCATCGCCGAACAGCGCGACCGCGATCTTCTCGGCATCCGCCACATGGGTGCGCTCAGCGCCGGCCGCCTCGCTCAAGGCCGTCAGCAGCCGCCGCGTCGGAAACGAGAAATCGACATTGTGGGTGAATTCGCCGGACAGGGTTTCGTGGCTGTTGACGACCACGTCGGTCTCGCCCCGGCTGATCGCCGAACGGACCTTGGCGGAAGCGGCCGTCACCATGTCGCAGCCGATGATCAGCCGCGCGTCGCCCGCCGCGATCCGGATCGACTTGACGTCGTCCGGGGTCGGCGCGATCCGCACATGACTCATCACCGCCCCGCCCTTTTGCGCCAGCCCGGCCATGTCGATGATGCCCGCGCCCTTGCCGTCGAGATGCGCCGCCATGCCGATGATCGCGCCGATGGTGACGACGCCGGTGCCGCCGACGCCGGTGATGATCACCCCCATCGATCGATCGAGTTCGGCGAATGCGGGCTCCGGCACATCGGGGGCGGCGGCCATGCGACGCTCGCCCTTCTTCAACTGGCCGCCATGGACCGTCACGAAGGACGGGCAGAACCCCTCGAGGCAGGAGAAATCCTTGTTGCAGGCCGACTGGTCGATCTGCCGTTTGCGGCCGAACTCGGTTTCGACCGCCGTCACCGCGACGCAGTTGGATTGGACGCCGCAATCGCCGCAGCCCTCGCAGACCCGCTCGTTGATCACGACGCGCCTATCCGGATCGGGAAACTTGCCGCGCTTGCGGCGGCGGCGCTTTTCGGCGGCGCAGGTCTGGTCGTAGATCAGGACCGTCAGCCCGTCGGTCGCGGCGAGGTCGCGCTGCACCGCATCGAGATCGGAGCGGTGATGGATCGTCGCACTCGCCGGCAGTCGCGGATCGCCCCGGTGCTTGTCGGGATCGTCGGAGACGATGGCGAGCCTCTTCGCGCCCTCGCCGGTCACTTGCGCTGCGATCGCCGCAACGGTGAGCCCGCCCTCATGCGGCTGCCCGCCGGTCATCGCGACGGCATCGTTATAAAGGATCTTGTAGGTGATGGTGGCGCCAGAGGCCGCCGCCGCCCGCAGCGCCAGGGCGCCGGAATGATTGTAGGTGCCGTCGCCGAGATTCTGGAAAACGTGGCCGCGGGTAGAGAAATGGTGCTCGCCGACCCAATTGGCGCCCTCGCCGCCCATCTGGGTGAAGCCTTCCGTCGCGCGGTCCATCCACAGTGCCATGTAGCTGCAGCCGATGCCGGCATAGGCGCGCGAACCCTCGGGCACCCGCGTCGAGGTGTTATGCGGACAGCCGGCGCAAAAATACGGCGTGCGGACGGCGATCTCGGACATCTTCGCGGACGTGCTGGTCAGGGTTTGGAGGCTTGCAACCCGCGCGACGAGTTGCTCCTGCGGCGTGCGGGCGAGGATGCGGCGGCCGATCGCGACGGCGATGTCGTTGGAGTCGAGCGACGCCTTCGGCGAAAACAGCGTCGCACCCTGTTCGTCGACTTTACCGACAATCGCGGGTGCATTGGCCGTGCCGTAGAGGATTTCCTTGATCTGCGGCTCGACCAGACCGCGCTTTTCCTCGACCACGATCACCTGGTCGAGCCCGTCGGCGAAGTAGCGGACGAAATCGGCGTCAAGCGGCCAGGGAACGCCGATCTTGCCGAGTCGGATGCCGAAATTCGCCGCCGCGACCTCGTCGATTCCCAGGCTCGACAGCGCCTGCTCGACGTCGAGCCAGGATTTGCCCAGCGACAGAATGCCGATCTTCGGGCTCCGCCCACCAGAATGGGCGATCCGATCGAGCCGGTTGGCGGCAAGGAAAGCGCGCGCAGCCGGCAGCTTGAAGTCATGGAGCAGCGCCTCCTGCTCCAGCGGATGGGCGGCCCGGCGAATGTTGAGCCCGCCCGGCGGCATGGCGAACTCGGGCAGGCTGACGGTGACACGCGCAGAATCGGAGCGCACCGTCGCGGTCGATTCGATGTTGTCCTTGACGCATTTCATCGCCGTCCACAGGCCCGAAAAGCGCGACAGGGCAAAGGCGATCAGGCCGTAGTCGAGGATTTCCTGGACGCCGGCCGGGTTGAAGATCGGGATCATCGCGTCGACGAAGGCGAATTCCGACTGATGCGCCGTGGTCGAGGATTCGCAGGTGTGATCGTCGCCCATCAGCGCGAGCACGCCGCCGTTCCTCGACGTACCCGCCAGATTGGCGTGGCGGAACGCATCGCCGGACCGGTCGACGCCCGGCCCCTTGCCGTACCAGATGCCGAAAACGCCGTCGTGGCGACCCTCACCGCGGATTTCGGCCTGCTGCGTGCCCCATAGTGCCGTCGCTGCCAGATCCTCGTTCAAACCCGGCTCGAAGACGATCTTGTGCCGCTCGAGCAATGCTTTCGCGCGGGCGAACTGCTGGTCGAGGCCGCCGAGCGGCGAACCGCGATAGCCGGTGACGTAGGCCGCCGTATCGAGCCCGGCGAGCCGGTCGCGCTCCGCCTGCATCAGCGCCAGACGCACGATCGCGTGTGTCCCGGACAGGAAAACGTTCGGAACGGTGAGATCGTACTTGTCGTCGAGCGAAACCGAGCGGTCGATCATGGAGCGAATGTCCTCCCAAGGCGGATGCGAGCCGCGCCTGCGGCCGTCATCCCAAGCGCTTTGTCTTCCTTACCGTTTTGAGGCGCGAGGGGGCCGACGTCAAAGGTTTTTCCTCACGTTCCCGTGACGAACCGGCTGTGGCGCGCAACGATCCTACTCCTCGACGCGGTGACCGTGGCTGTCCGGTGGAGGTGAAGCGCGGCGCGACGCGGCTCGCGCCCTTGCACAAGGCCCCGAAATTACTTAGCCACGACCGACTTCCCGGCGCCGGAACTGCTGGCCCAAACTTGCGGATCGCGGCGCCATCGGCGCTGTCCGGAACGGGATGACATGGCGTTCTTCGCCGCGTTCGAACCGCGAGCGCGACCGAAGCATCCGGGGGCACCAGGGGAGGATCGTGCCGGATGTCGGCTCTCATGGCTTTTTCGCGCGGCATCGACTGGCTGACGACCTTTCTTGGTCGCGCCGTCTCTTGGCTCATCCTCGTCGCGGTTCTCGTCAGCGCCGGCAACGCCGTCATGCGCAAGGCATTCGACATGAGCTCCAACGCCTGGCTCGAACTGCAATGGTACCTGTTCGGTGCGGTTTTCCTCCTGGCCGCGGCCTGGACGCTCAAGGTCAACGAGCATGTGCGCATCGACGTCGTCGCGGCGCATCTGTCGAAACGAACGCGCGACTGGATCGATCTGGTCTGCCACGTCCTGTTCCTGCTGCCTTTCGCCGGGCTGATGGTCTATCTCGCCATTCCTTACGTCCAGCTCTCCTACCGCCAGCAGGAGGTGTCGGCGAATGCCGGCGGACTGATCATCTGGCCGGCCAAGGCGCTGATTCTCGCGGGCTTCATTCTCCTTCTCGCCCAGGCGCTCTCCGAGATCATCAAACGGATCGCCGTCCTCCGCGGCGTAATCGAGGAACCATCGCCACACCACGATCTACCGCCCGCTGTCGAGGATGTTCTCGAGATGGAAGACGAAGGAATCCAGGCCACTCGCGACGACCAGCGGGTGCGGCGCGATGATTGAGTTTCTCGCGCACAACCTCGCGCCGATCATGTTCGTCAGCGTTATGGCGATGCTGCTGCTCGGTTACCCGGTCGCCTTCACCCTCGCCGCGGGCGGCCTGTTCTACTTCGTCATCGGAGTCGAGTTCTCTGAACTGTCGCCGCAGATCACGCTGTTCTGGACCCTGCTCGGCGCGCAGCCGGATCGGGTCTTCGGGATCATGTCGAACGACACCCTTTTGGCCGTGCCGTTCTTCACCTTCATGGGATTGGTTCTCGAACGCTCGCGCATGGCCGAGGATCTGCTGGAGACGATCGGGCAACTCTTCGGCCCGGTGCGCGGCGGCCTCGGTTACGCCGCGGTCCTCGTCGGCGCGCTGCTGGCCGCCACCACCGGCGTCGTCGCCGCCTCGGTCATCGCCATGGGGCTGATCTCGCTGCCGATCATGCTGCGTTACGGCTACGACCGGTCCTTCGCCACCGGGACGATCGCCGCCTCCGGCACGCTCGCGCAGATCGTGCCGCCGTCGCTGGTGCTCATCGTCATGGCCGACCAGCTCGGTCGCTCGGTCGGAGACATGTATGTCGGCGCGCTCTATCCGGCGCTGCTGATGATCGGGCTGTATCTTCTCTACACTTTCGCGGTGACGATCGTGCGGCCTGACGCAGCACCGGCACTACCGCCCGAGGCGCGCACACTCGGTGGCGGCGTCTGGTCGCTGATCGCCATTCTGCTCGCGGCGGTCATCATTACCGTCGTGACCTGGTACACGGTCTTCGCCGGTTTTCGCGACGAAGTCCGCGATGTCTGGGCGGTGACGACGGGTGTCGGCGTCGCCTACGCCGTCGCGCTGTTGAACCGCGCTTTCGGCCTCGGCCTGTTGTCGCGGCTGGCCCAGCAGGTGGTCATCGTGCTGATTCCGCCGCTGGCGCTGATCTTTCTCGTTCTCGGCACCATCTTTCTCGGCATCGCCACCCCGACCGAGGGCGGCGCGATGGGCGCGACCGGCGCACTGGCCATGGCTTTCAGCAAGGGTCGGCTCACGCTCAAGGTTCTGACGCAGGCACTGGAGTCCACGGCCAAGCTATCCGCATTCGTCCTCTTCATCCTGATCGGGGCGCGCGTCTTCGGCCTGACCTTTTACGGCATCAACGGCAATATCTGGATCGAGGAGCTGCTGCTGGCGATTCCGGGCGACGAATACGGGTTCCTGATCGCCGTCACGATTCTCATCTTCATTCTCGGCTGCTTCCTCGACTTCTTCGAGATCGCCTTCATCCTGATTCCCCTGCTCGCTCCCGTCGCGGAGAAACTCGGCATCGATCTGATCTGGTTCGGCGTTCTCATCGGCATCAACCTGCAGACCTCCTTCCTGACGCCGCCCTTCGGCTTCTCGCTGTTCTATCTGCGCTCGATCGCGCCGGCGGGCGAGTGGCTCGACAAGGTCACGGGCCGAACGCTCGCGGGGGTGAGCACACCGGCGATCTACAAGGGAGCGCTACCGTTCATCCTCATCAACGCGTTGATGATTGCCATCGTCATGGCGTTTCCTGGGTTGGTCACGCGGTACAAGGGAGACGTCAGGCCGCCGATGGACCCGGCGGAGTTCCGCCTGCAAATTCCCACCTTCGGCGGCGAAGGAGGCATGAGTCTGCCGCCGCTCGGCGGCAACTCGGGGACGGGCCAGCCCAACGATGCGTTCGGCCTGCCGCCGCTCGGATTGCCTGGCACCGCCCCAGGAGCAGCGCCGGCGCCCGACGCGACCGCCCCCGCGCCGCCGACGGTCGATCTATCGCAACCGCCAGCGTTCCAATAGGTTCGCCGGCCGGACAGCGGACAAGGAAAAGGCCCGGGACGGTTTGTCGTCCCGGGCCTATTTTCGACAGCGTGAACACCACCGGCACCAACCGGCGGCGACAGTCCCGCCCCGGGGTCGTGCTAGAAATCCATTTGCACGGAGGCCTGCAGCCGGACAGCGTCGTCGTTGGCGCCGCTGGCATCCTGCCGATCGCCCCAGATCACTTCGCCCCCATAGGTGATACCCTCGATCGGCTTCCAGAACAGCGAGCCATGCACGGTGTCGACGCTCTCCAGATCGGTGGGCGCGAAGGTGTCCATGAACTCCGTGCGGCCGAAGACGAGGCCGGCGGAAAGCTGCTCCGTCAACTGCTGGCTGAGGCCGGCGGTGACGCCATAGGCTTCGATCGTGTTCACGTTACCGGCCGCGTCGACGAAGGCGTCCTGCCCGAAGCCGTTGACGAGGTAGCGTCCGACGCCATCCCCATAAGTAAACGAGCCCAGCAGCTTGCCGCCCTCCCAAATACCCGCGTTGCCGGACACATTGACGCCCTAGCCAAGCTCGTCGTCGCCGATGCTGTTCGGCGAACCGAGATAGCGGCCGACGCCGGCCAACTTGATCAGCCCCCAGTCGTCGGCATAGGTCAGCGCGGCGGTAACGTCTGGCGCGACGTCGACGCCGGCGCGAATACCGAGATTGATGCTTTCGGAAATCGGCCCCGCCGCGTTGCGGCCGCTGAATTCGGAGTTCTCCACCGAAGCGGAAAATTTCAGCCTATCGTAGATCGGCGTCGTATAATGAAACTGAGCCTGGCGGATGAAAGGAATACCGGCAGGACCGTTGAAGTCGACAGTCGTCGGGTAGCTTTCGATCGGCATGAAATTGCTCCAGGTCTGGCCGACCAGAACCGGACCGACGGTGCCATAGGCATGGCGCAACCGGAACGGGCTCGAATTGGAGAACACCTCGTTGCCTCCACCGCCGAAGAAATCGCCTTCCACATGGGTCTTCAGCGGCCCCCAGGCGGTCGGCGTACTGGTCTTGACGGCAAGCCGGATCTGACGGGCATGGGCCCGGAAGCGCTGCTCGTCGGGCCCCGACGTAGAGATGGCTTCGGGGACGAACACGTCGCCGGTGGCTTCGTCGACGTCATAGATGAAATCGCCTTTGACATAGCCGGAGATCTCGACCTCGGAGTCGGTGCCGGGCAACAGGAAGGTGCCCAGCTTGCTGCCCGGCCTGAAGCCTGCGCTCTTGTTGGCTTCGACGTCCTTTCGGGTCCCCGCCTGCTGCGTCTCCAGCTGCTCGAGCCGCTTGGCCATCGTCGCCATCTGCGCCCGCATGGCGCGGATCTCGTCGGCGCTGCCCGCCGCGGCCGTTTGCATGGGAAACAGCGCGAACAGCGCTGCCGCGGCAACGGATGTTCTCGCCCAGGTCATGATCCCTCTCGTCTCGTCCTTCGTCTGGCCGTACATTGGAATTTCCCTTCCCCTCCGATTGACGCCGACAACGGCCAAGCGACCGATTTCGCAGCGAAACCGAGCCTAGGAACGGAGGATCGATGTCGTCTTTGCCCGCAGGCGACAAAGTCATTGTCTTGTCGCGCCAGACGCCACAGCCGTAACCGCCCGCTCGACGCTGCGATCAAAATGCAACACGGTCGTGTGAGCGGCGTCCGCTCGGCGCTTACGGTGTGTTAGCTTCGGACGATCGGGGTTCGCGACGGCAATGGATGCAGATCGCGGGAGGGCTGGCCCATGTCTCGTGTGGTATTCGATTCGTCACAGGTCGAACCTCGGCGACAATTCGAGCTTTTCTACCAGAACGTCCGCAGCAACGTGATCCGTGTCACGCCGGAGAGGCTGGACAGTGCGGAGGGTTTTCGCACGCGCGTGCTGTCGCACCGATGCGGAGCGAAGTCAGCGCATGTCATCGAAGCGCCGAGCCACTCGGCCAGCCGGACCCGTTCCGACATCAGGAGCTTCGATCCGGAAGAAATCCATGTCAGTTATATGGTCACGGGAGGTCGCCGGATCGTGTTCGACGACATCGACGCGGTGATTCCGCCAGGCCGGCTGTTCGCTGCCGACAGCCGCGCGCCGTTTCATCTCGGGCGCACCGGCGAGGACTACCGGGGTGTCAAGCTGGCCTTGCCGCTTGCCGACATGAAACCGAACGATTACCAGCGCTGCCGTTTGGCACCCGAGCGGCTGAAGGCACACCGTCTGCACGACGTGCTGTGTTCGACCTTCCGCGCCTTGGACGGCAGCTTTGCCACAGCCGGCGACGCCGAACTGTCGCTGCTCGTCAGCGTCGCGGAATGCCTCGTATCGGTCATTCTGCGAGACGATCGTCCCGATTCCATCGACGACCGCTGGGCGGTCGCCTTTCGGATCATCGAGCTGGAAATCGATCGATCGCTGGCCGATGCCGAGTTCGGCCTGTCCCGTATTTCCCGGCGCCTCGGCTTGTCGAGTCGCTATGTCCAGCGGGTGATGCTGCGCCACGACACGGCGTTTTCGACGATGCTACGTGAACGGCGCATGGATTTCGCTCGTGGCCTTCTCTCCGACACTAACCGAAGCATCGAAGCGATCGCGTCTGCGAGCGGCTACAGCGAGCTCTCAGCCTTCTACAGGGCGTTCAAGCGGTGTTTCGGCGTCACGCCGGGCGAATTTCGGGAGGCCAGTAGCGGGCGACAGATCGCCCGGCGTTCGGAGCCCGCGACCGCAGATTGATTCGGCAAACGCGCCCGGCGATCGAGAGGGCCAACACAGCTCCAAGAGCGGTTCGGGACGAAATCATCCCCGGGCCAGTGCCGTTTTCGCCTGGACCGGCGCTGTATTCAGAGCGCGCCCTCGCGCTGCTTGATCATCATGAACGTATCGAACGTGTATTCGGAGAGTTGTGCCCACAGATAGGCGTCCTGCTTGAAGGCGTTCTGGCTTTCCAGCAGCGTCCGGTAGTCCTCGTTCGATGCCGAGATCTCGTCATGGACCTCTTTCGCCGCCTCAAAGCTCGCGTTCATGATGTCCTGGCTGAACGGCCGCAATTGCGCGCCCTCGGCGACGAGCCGCCGGAGCGCGGCGGGATTGCGGTAATCGTATGAAGCGAGCATCGATGCGTTGATCGCCTGGCAGGCCGATTCCAGCATCGCCTGATAGGACTTCGGCAGCGCGTTCCACTGTTCGAGGCTGAACATCATGTGGAGTGCCGCGCCGCCCTCCCACCAGGCCGGGTAGTAGTAATACTTTGCCACCTTGTAGAAGCCGAGCCGCTCGTCGTCATAGGGGCCGACGAATTCGACCGCGTCGAGCGTACCGCGCTCCAGCGCCGAATAGATGTCGCCCGCCGGGATCTGCTGCGGAACCACGCCGAGTTTTTCCACGACCTTGCCGGCAAGACCGGCGATCCGCAGCTTCAGCCCCTTCAGATCGTCGAGCGTGTTGATTTCCTTGCGGTACCAGCCGCCCATCTGGGCACCGGTGTTGCCCGCCGGCAAGGCGTAAACGCCAGACTTGGCATAGAATTCGTTCAACATGTCGTTGCCGCCGCCCTCGTAGAACCAGGCGTTGAGCTGGCGGGCGTTGAGGCCGAACGGCACGGCGGTGCCGAAGGCGAAGGCCGGGTTTTTGCCGACATAATAATAGGAGGCGGTGTGGCCCATCTGGACGGTGCCGTTTTCCACCGCGTCGAGCACCTGCCCGCCCGGAACGATCTCGCCGGCCGCGAACAATTGGATGTCGAACTGTCCGTCGCTCGCCTCTTTCACATAGCGCACCAGCAATTCCGAGGCGCCGAAGATCGTGTCGACGGACTTGGGAAACGATGAGATGCAGCGCCAGTTGACCTTGGGCTTTTCCTGAGCGATGGCCGGCGCAGCCAGCGTCGCGGCCCCCGCACCAAGCGCGCCGGCGCCTAGCATTACAGTTGCTCTTTGGATCTGAGATGCGCTTGTCGAGCTGCGGCTTGGTGGGCGCGTCGCCAAGTTGACCAAGCAATGACGTG
>NZ_JAZHLJ010000087.1:0-12333 GCF_036549495.1 Aurantimonas sp. C2-5-R2 | reverse complement strand
CGTCTCGATCGATGCGCCCATCATCCATGACCTCCGAATCATGGTCGCCCATGGATTCAGAACTCGTCGAAAGACGCAACTGTAATGCTAGCGTCCGACGGAGCATCACCGGCCACGATTATGCTGCTCTAGCGACTGCAATCTGACGTGCCTCCAGTGATAACGCGCAGCAATCGCCGACACGCAATGTCACTTAGAGACCACACGCCCCAAACCGCGGTCAACGCCGACTTGCGCGGGGGCATAGGGGTGGGACTTCCAGGATAGAGCGGAAACCCGGTCAATCACGAATTCGGTTCGCACCATCAGGCGGAATTTGGCGCGGCTCGATCCGGACATGTCCAAACATGTCCAGGCGTGTCGAATGTCCCTCGACGCGCGGACATGCTCCAATCGGCTCAACAGTCGATGGAGCATGCAATGGCGAACAGCCCCGAAACTCACGCGGTCAATCTCTTCCTGAACGGCGGCCGCGTCACGTCCGGTTTCCGCAGCAGCCTTTTCGATCAGGCCAATCGCGCCGGCATGTCGGTGAACGAGTTCGTCCTTACGGCCGCCGCTGAAAAGCTGATGCAGTGCGGCGCCAGCTTCCCCGGCGTTTTCCGCAAAGGCGATCTGTCGCCCACTTGCGACCGGGCGAGGGCGGCTTGATGGCGGAGGCAGATCTAGACCAGCTGATCGAGGCGTCCCGCGTGGAGATGCTGCGGGTGATCCATAGGGATTGCTCGGGCTTTCGCGTTGGTAACGGCTCCCGGCTTCTCGGCGGCCGGCGCAAAAGGGGGCAGCACGGTCAGGCACTCGGCCGCTCGCGCGGCGGGTTCACGACGAAAATCCATGCCAAATCAGATGCATCGGGAGCCATGATCGGTTTCGACCTGACCGGCGGCGAGAAGGCCGACGCGCCGCACTTCTCCATCCTTCTCGACATCGGACCGGACATCGCGCCACGCGCCGTCATCGGCGACAAGGGGTATGCCAGCAAGGCTAACCGGGCCGCCGCACGAGCCAGAGGCATCGCCCCGGTCATTCCCTACAAGGCCAACGAGAAGGACAAGCCCGCGTTCTTCGCAAAGGTCCTCTACAAGGCTCGCGCCCGAATCGAACAGGGCATCGGCGTCGTTAAACGCTTCAAGCGCGTCGCCCCGCGGTGCGAGAAAACGGCCCGCAACTATCGATCCATCGTCAGCTTCGCAGCGGGACTATGCTTGATCAAATTCGTCCACACGGCCTAGTTGCAGTAGGGCTCGAAGACTTCGGTCCCGACGCGCCAGCTATCGTCACGTTTCAGCACTGCGTACCCATCTGATCCCGGCCGGGAAAGGTCGAAAGCAACGGCTCCGCTCATGATCCCGAACTTGGTCGTCTTTCCACCTTCGCGGATAGTGAAGTCCGGCTGCGACAGGCCTTCCTCGAAGGTCAGGACCCGCTCGCCCGGCGCCTCGTCGGTGCTGGTGTAGATGCCGCAGTCCTGCGCCTCGTCTTCGCATACTTCCCCGTCCGCGCATGGATTCACAATCCAATTCCAGATGATCAGGTCGCGAACGTCCTCTCCGGTTGTCACGACGCGGAGGGTTATCCCGCTGCCATCTGTGAAGACGAAGGAGCAGAAGCCGAGACCGGTCCCGGAGCATGCCTCGGTTTCCTGATAGGCCGTGCAGACATCCTCCCGGCCTCCGCAGTCCTGCCCCCCTCTAGCAGGTGTCCATCCTGCCGCGCCCAGCGCCCGCCGAGCTGATGAATACGGATCGCCGTCCCTGAGAGGCACCGGCTTGTCGGCCAGAACCGGAGCGAGCATGAAGCCGAGCGCGGCTGCAGTGATGAGAGCGTGTTTCATTTCAGGTGACGGTCAGCAGTCTCGCCCCGAGCGGCGGCGAAGACGGTCCAGAAGAGGCTGGGGTCATTCATTGGTTAACCGCATGCCTTAATCACATCCGGAAATGCCGCAAATACGGAGCCCTGATCCATACGGGTTGCTGGGGCTATCCGGTCGATAAGGGCTTCCTGCTCCATATGGGTTATTGATGCTGTCCGGAGAGTATTGGCTGCCGTAGCGGCCATAGGGGTTCGCAACACTATTTGGATCGTATTGGTTGCTGTTCATGTTGCCGCGGAATTGTCCCTCGTCCGTGTAGAGGCCGGGGCTGGTGGAATCGGTTCCGTATTGACCGCCGCCGTACTGATACGGGTTCGTCCGGTTAGGTGCGTAGGGGTTTGACGAATAATTTCCGTAGTACTGAGCCTGCGCGCCGCTAGCGGACAGCATCAAAGCAACTACGGTGTAAACGAGACGTTTCATTCCATCCTCCCATGACCATAGCCGGAGGCCTCTAAAAACCTCGCGGAGGCGCCGGTCGGGCACGTTCCCGTCAGAACGTAAGGGAGTCGGAGCCGGTACAAACCGGAATCCAAGCCCCCGAGCAGTAGGCGCCGAACTGGAGCCAGTAGGTTTTTCGAGGTGTCCAGCCGCGCATCATGCGGATGGAACGCGAAGGACGCAAGGAGAAGATGATGGACAAGCAGATATGGGCAGCGATCGGATACCTCATGCAACAGAGGCTTCCCGCGTCATCGATTTTGTATCTGGCCTATCTACTGCGAAATCAGAGACGAATTTGACGCCTCTCTACCTCCGGTTTTGATCCTTGGGGTGGAGAAGCCAGGCGGATTGAAGGGAGAGAGCCACCCAGCCTAAACAGTTGGTTCGGCCTCCTTCTTTCGTGCCCGCTGGTGTATACTTTCACCCCCGAACACTGCCGAAGCAGAGGGATCGCCCGTGTCCTCCAAATCCAATCTGAAGACGCGCCTCGCGCCAGTTGCAGTGCCGTCGCAGGAGCCCGAGAGGAAGGCTCTTGCGAAGGTGCCGGCGGCCTCGGAGAACGGCGGCAAGCAGCCGGGCGTCACGACGCTGGTCTGCGATGCCAACGACCCGCACAAGATCTACGGAGGCACGGTTAGCCCGGCCTTCAATCTCGCGGTCGTGAACCAGGCCATCAACGCGACCTGGCTCGGCACCGGCACAAGCGATGAGACGAGGCAGATGGTGGTCGGCAGCGCGGCGGGCGCCATGATGAGCATCGAGCCGAAGGATGCGATCGAGGGCATGCTGGCGGCTCAGATGGTGGCGACGCACAACGCCGCGATGGAATGCTATCGCCGTGCCATGATCCCCGAGCAGACGCTCGTCGGGCGTGAGGCAGCACTAGGTCAGGCTAACAAGCTGACCCGCTCCTATGCCACGCTCGTTCAGGCGTTCGACAAGCACCGCGGCCGAGGCCAGCAGACCGTGCGCGTCGAGCATGTCCATGTCCATGACGGCGGTCAGGCCATCGTCGGGAATGTCAGCCATGGCGATCGGATGCACGCCGAAAAGGCGCTACATCCTGGCGTCCTGACCCCGGGGGGGTGCGAATAATGGAAATTGACCCCTTGCAACGGGCGCCGCGCTGCGGAGCGACATCGAAGCGGTCAGGAAAGCCGTGTCGATCGCCAGCGATGGCGAACGGCCGGTGCCGGATGCACGGGGGGAAGTCGACGGGTCCGGCCAAGGGGTCCCAGAATGCGCTCAAGCACGGGCTCCGAACTGCAGAGGCGATTCAGAGACGCAAGTCGATCAACGCGCTCTTGCGGGGCAACAGAGAGGCTTTGGTTGCGGCGGGCATATAAGGCCGAAGCGAGGAGGGGCGTTGATGGGATGGATGGTCCTTGTAGGGGTGGCCTTATGGTTCTGGATTGGCGACCCGCAACGATCTGTCGCTGACTGGTTCTGGCCCGCCAGTGCTGCCCCATGGGAGAGCGTGGACGCCTTCTACTACCCGGATCGCGGGAACCTCATTGTCCATCGCGAGCGCCGGGGCCTTGATAGTATCGAGGAGTGCAGAGCTGTCGTCAAAACCATGGCTCTGGAATTTAACGACCTCGCCCTGATCCGTGGTGACTACGAATGCGGCGTCGGCGCATTGGAGGATCGCCAATTCGGCGGCATCACCGTGTATCGGATCACGGCCGAATAAGAGAGCTTGCCTGAAAATGTTGGGGTCGGCCGGAAGACGAAGATCGACATTGAGGACGCTGCCCGGTCCATCATGTGAGTGGCATGCCCTAAAATACGGAGGGGCCGGCACCACGGCCAGCCCCTCCAGATGCTGTCATTTGTCGTCATTGCGGATCCTCGGGAGAGGCGCCTTCATGCGCAGTGCGTGACCTCTTGGGGCTCCCCATGTTCGTCCTCGAACTCGGGTTCGTCGCCAGCGCAGACCTCGCCATCGAGAAGCGGCAAACGCGATGCGATGGGGCTGTAGTCAGTGCCTCGCTCGGCCTCCTCGTCGGTCCACCCTAGCGACGGTTCGTCATCCTCTCCCGGTTCGCCCCTGTCGCATTCATCGTCCTCGCGGTCGTCGTCCGTGAAGCAGACGCCGGGACCTGCGCCAACCCATGCAAGGTACGGTTCCAGATCGCCGGTCTCCTCAAGGTCCGTATCGCCGTCCATTGCGTCCAGCAGGGCGATGGCGATTTCGATTACCTCTTCCAGTCGCTGGCGACGCATCGAGGTGAAGAAGGCATGCGTTTCATGGATTCCCATGATTATGCACTCCGAACTGCGGTGGCGCGCAGATCGCGAGCGATTGCTGCAAGGAGGTCGTCTGCTTCTACGGCCCCCGTCTTGTTGACGCGCAGCTTGACGAGCATCCCGTCCGGCGTGAGCGCCCGTGTTCTGGTAATTTTCCGCGCGATGCGATCCGCCTTCTCCAGCAACGCATTCATGCGCCGCTCAGCACCCCTTACCCCCGTCTCATTCTCGATGCGCTGAAGATCGGCCTTCCACGCCTGTCGCCGACCTTCGTTGCGAGCAAGGTGGTCGTTCAAAGCGACGTTCACTGGATGATCTCGGACTTTCCATTCGGCGATGCGCATGTCGTTGACCCGATCCTGCAGTTCGGCAGGAATAGCCACCTCTGCAGGCGGCCAGGGCTTTGCGGCGAAATAGCGCCTCTCGGCTTCGTCGTGGACTTTGGACGCGACCCTGTAGCGCCCCATCGCCTTCTTCCAGTCGCGCTCCATGGCAAAAAGGGCCTCGTCGGGGTTCATCCGCGGTTCGCGGCGGTCGCGGGCCGATCTGTTGCCGAGGAACAGCGGCGGGCGATCCGTGCTGGCCGGTTCGACAACAGCGTACCACCCGCCGTCATCATGCTCGGCGAGGGCATCCGCCAACTCGAAGCCAATCCGCGCCACCTTCTGTGCGCTGTTCTCATCAAACGTCTCGGCAGCGGCCGGGATAGCAACGGTGGCGGCGGCGGCAGTGCCGGTGCGCAAGAAGGCACGACGGGTGATTGCGGGCATGGCTTCGCCATTCGCCCCGATTGGGTCGTTTCGCATGATCTTCTCCGATTGTTGTTGGTTGGTAGGGCCGCTCTGTGCGGCGGCAACGACGGCAGCGGCTGCCTTGGCATCCTTCCACGCCCACAAGAGCGCGGCGCGGAACCATTCGCGATCGAAGGTGAGAGCCTTGTGCTTCCAGTAGCGGGTCCAGGCGTCTTGCATGATGGCGCGGCGGTCAAACATTGATTCGGGCTCCCTTGCCTGTTCGGCTGTTAGGAGCTAAATAAGACCATAGGATCTATATATTCAAGCCCTATGGACCCAAAAAGGATAAAAAGACCTAATGACGATGACCGGAAGCCAACTTATCGCAGCTCGCGGCCTTCTTCGATGGACGCAGCGCACCTTGGCGGCAGAGGCAGACGTGGCGCTCTCCACGATCAAGCGGCTCGAAACGATGGACGGCGAATTAACCGGGCATGGCTCGACCCTCGCGGCTATCCGTGGAGCGTTGGAGCGAGGGGGGGTCCTTTTCATCGACCCCAACGGCGGCGGCGCAGGCGTCCGTCTCCGTGAGCCAAAAGGCTCGCCTGTAAAATGACGGGGAAGCCTGATGGCCGCTCCCGGTGCCAGGAACGCTGTGAATCGCGAGTGGGCATGATCCGAGCAACCTTCTACGAAGGCCTGTCGCAGCCGTGGCCGAATGAGGGTAATCGGTGGTGCAGGTAGCCCGAGGGATCGTCCATGTCCGCCCGCATCCAGGCGTCGATCTCTTTCCGGCTCTGTCAGGATCACCGGCATCGCCTTGGGGCACTCGATGCATCGAGGCGAAGGTGAAATGGGTCTCCGCTTAGCACCATTCATCAACCAGTCATGATGGCGCCGATAGCTTCGGGTGATCGGTTCTCATTTCCGGGGCCTGCCATGACCCGCCATTCTTGCCGACTAATCGTAGCCGCTTGCGGCCTTTCCGCTCTCGCTGCAACGGGCGCTCGTGCTGGTCAGGTTGTTCCAGGTGAGGAGCACTGTGTCATAAACGTTGCGACCGACGACCGTCTGAACATCCGAGCCAAGCCCAACGCGCAGGCCGCCATCCAAGGCAGAAAACGTCATGACGCCTGTGGGATCATGGTGACAGGGTCTTGCAAGGGCAACTGGTGCCCGGTCGAGGAGGGTCATGTGACGGGGTGGGTTCACAGCCACTTCATCGCTATGGTCTCGCCGGCTCTTTACTGCGTCGCCGGCGTTGCACCGGGCGACATCCTCAATCTTCGCGCATACCCTTCCGCCCAGTCGAGAGTTCTGACCAAACTTGATCGGCACCAATGCGGCATCGCCTTCCTGCCCTATGCCGTCGGCGGATGGCAAAAAATCCGCGCCAACGGCTGGGAGGGCTGGGCTAGTCGCCGTTATCTCAGCGGCCAGTGAAACAACAAAAAGCCGCCGCCCTGGTGAAGGGACGGCGGGTCTGGCTTGACAGCGATGGGCGAAGGTCAGGAGTGGGACGAGACTGCCGGGTGCGCTTCCCCAGCGCTCGTGATTACGATCCTGAAGGGGTCCTGCCTAACGTCCGCGAGCCCCCGCTCGATCAATTCCCAAGCAGCGGGCGGATCGAAATGGCGGGCGAGCTTGACCGCCTGGATCTTCCCGAGCAGAGCGAACGCATCGTCCGTCAGATATTCCGTCTGCATCGAACTCCCCCAAATCAAGGTCGCGTTGACAACCACTCCTCCTAAGAGTCCGTTTCGAAACTCACTGCGGCGGGTTCAAAGGCCCCTCGGATGGTCGCTCCGCAATGACATGATACCCGATTTCCGCGGGTTTGGGCGTCCCGGGTGAACCATGGAGGCTGGTCTTGGCAGGGTTTCGAAACGGCCTCTAAGTGACGGTTTGATTTGGACAAACTTGTGGCCGCCACTTCTTGGCGCATGTCGGATAGCCGAGACGGGCCCCGGAACGCCAGACGGTCGCAAGATCACGGTCGAGAACGTCTTCGATGTGATGGCGCGGTAAGCGACAAGGCGGCCGTACGCAGCGGATCATAGCCGCGGCCAGATAAGGGTTGGGATGTTCCGGAGGGAGAATCCAATCCCTATCGACGTAGGCAATCCAGAAGTTGGGCGCCACAGTCTAGTTGAGGGCCAAGATGGAACCGGGACGGCTGTCCCTCGTTCAGCTAGCGCTGGTCACGCCGACGTGATCGCTTTCATCCAGAATTCACGAAAGGGCATTCCATGGCCAAGGAAAAGACGTTGGACGACCTGTTCCACGATACGCTCAAGGACATCTATTATGCCGAACGCAAGATCCTGAAGACGCTGCCCAAAATGAAGCGCGCCGCCCAGTCGACCGAACTGAAGGCCGCCTTCGAAAAGCATCAGCAGGAAACCGAGGGTCAGATCGAACGCCTACAGCAGGTGTTCGAGATCCTGGGGAGGCGTCCACAAGGCAAGACCTGCGACGCTATCGAAGGGATCATCGCTGAAGGCGAGGAGATCATGGACGAGTTCAAGGATACGGCTGCCCTCGACGCCGGCCTTATCTCGAGCGCACAGGCGGTCGAGCATTATGAGATAACCCGCTACGGCACTCTGAAGCGCTGGGCGACGGAGCTCGGCATGACCGATGCCGCCAAGTTACTCGACGCCACGCTGCAGGAAGAAACGAAAACTGACGGGGACCTGACGAAGCTGGCGGATATGTCGGCCAACGACAGGGCAAAGGGTCGAAAGGCCGGTTGACTGCAACTAAGCCCGGGATTCTCGCTCCCGGGCTTAATTTCCCCGCGCCCTGAACGGATCACGAGCTGGAAGATCCCTTTTTGGACTGGTCGAAACACATGCAGATCATTGGCACAGAAGTGGCGCAAGCCACAGCGCGATCCGGCCATCCGGTGCTTCGCGTCCAATTCTGTGGTGAAGGAGGCGACTGCGTTACCGTCGACATGGCGGCCGTTGAGGCAAGAGATGATGCGACTGCCATTGAGCGAGCGAAGGCGATCCTCGTCCAGACCGCGACCTTCAACAGTGCAACGAACGAGTACGACGCGCGAAGCAACGGCAGGCGCAACGCGGGCATGCGGGGGGGTCGTATAACGCCGTAGTTATGTTATAACACTCGGCGTGTGCCGTGGGCATGGATTTTCCAGTCCCTAACGCGAGCGGAGTGCAGCGATGGTTATCGATGGTCGGCAGATCAAAGCGGCTCGGGCCATTCTTGGCTGGACGGTGCGACAGACGGCGGACGCCTCTGGTGTTCATCGCAATAGCGTCGTCAGAGTGGAATCCGAAACGACATTCCCTCGATCGGCATGGGCGGCCGACAGGATCGCATCGGCCATGGAAGCGGCCGGGATTTCCTTCGATCAGACGGACGATGGGTTGGGGGTATCCTTCGAGGCGCCCCGGTATCGAACAGGGCGCAGATATACGCGACCGGCGCCTGATCGGATCGCCGCGTGATCGGTCGCCTGGCAATTTAATAGGGGGTTTTAGGGGGAGTTTTGTGCCGGCAGCACGATTAAGCGACCAATACGCGCGCGCGCGTGCGAGGGCTGCCAAGCGGCTGGAAATCGCCTCGTTGTGCCAGGGGAAGGTTTTTCACGCATCACACGCGCGGGAAGGATGAGCCGTGGAACAGGCGCTATCTGAAAAGCTGATTGATGCTGTCGCCCTCGATGCCTTCGAGCCCCTGCCCGGCTCGGCGCCCGTCCCGATCGTCGAGAACAAGGCGGGGTGTCGCTGGCCGCTGTCTGAGGGTGGGACCGTCATGGACATGGCAACCCACTACTGCGACTTGGAGCGCTCGCCGGGCTCGTCCTACTGCCCAACCCATAGAGCGATCAGCACGAAGCCTGCCTAGCCACGGCGGCTTCCTGGCCGTTAAACAAACCTGCGAAAACCTGCGGTCGGCCATCCCATATAATAATGGGAAAATAACGGGCCGGGGGGGTGTGCTCAATTTTGAGCAGACCCTACGGCTGCCGGACAATTCCGTAAAGTAGGGGAATCTGCGGATCTGTGACCTGCTGGCGCTCGGACATTCTCGTAAGAACGGGGAAAGAACGGGATGGCCTGGTGCGAGCGATCAACAGCGGACTGCATCCCTTACGCTTCCCGATTACGAGTTCGGAGAAGCCGCCGATTGGTTTAAGTGCCGAGACTGGAGACCGTTCCAAAACCCTCCGCGTGGCGACATGGTGGCGACACGGGCTAAGCCTCGGACAGGCGGTTAACTACCCACACTACCTAATATTTTGTTTTTATTGGGGAAATTGGAGCGGGCGATGGGATTCGAACCCACGACCCCAACCTTGGCAAGGTTGTGCTCTACCACTGAGCTACGCCCGCCCGCTCCGCGCGGCACCTGGGTGCCGCAGACGGGCGGTATATGGCGGAAAGCTCGGTCGATTGCAACAGGGAAATGACGGCTGCGCCTGATCGCGCGCAGTCGCATGGCGGCCTTGAAACAGATGCGTTCGCCGCTCATGCCGCGTGGTCGGCATCGTGACCGGCTCAGCGGCTTGGCGCGCGATATTGCGGTCAGCCGTGAGAGCCACTCGTTGCCCGTAGATCGCGGCTCTGCCACGCCGGTCCAAAGGCGATCGGGCAGTATCGGGAAATCCGCGCAGCGCCACGGCCGGCCCAGCATCCGGCGGAACTGGGCCCGCGCGGGGATCAGGCACCGGTCGCCGCCGCTATCTCAGCTTGAACAGCGGCACCAGGGGCTCGCAACGCAGATACTGCCGGATGGCGCGCTCTTCGACCGCGGTCTTCAGCAGCGGGAAGATGTCGTCATAAGCGGCCAGCAACCGGTCGATCTCGTCATCGCTATGGGCGAAGCTGACATTGTGCGTTCCCACGGAGATGAAGCCGCGCTCGAGGATCTCCTGCATCCACAGCGTCTTGATCTCGAAGGAGCTGACGCCGTTGCAGTCGCTCATGGTCAGGAACGACCAGGTCGGATGCCCGGCAAAGCCGAGAAAATCGGCGCAGCCATGCTTGGCGATCAACGCCTTCGTGCCGGCTTCGACGCGCTCGCCAAGCTGATGCAGCCGAGCGATGACATTGTCCGTCCGCAGCTTGGTCAAGGCCGCCTTGGCCGCTGCCAGGGACATAGCCTCGCCGCCCATGGTGAAGGAGAAAAAGACGTCCTCGAACTCACGCATCACATCCGCCCGGCCGACGACGGCCGAGAGCGGAAAGCCGTTGGCGAGCCCCTTGCCGAAACAGGACAGATCCGGCGTCACGCCGAACAGTTCCTGGGCACCGCCTTCGGAATAACGGAAGCCGGTGATGGTTTCGTCGAAGACCACCAGCGCGCCGTGGGCGTGGGCGCGATCGATCAGCCCTTGCAGGAAGCCGTCGGCCGGAAACGTCGTGTTCATCGGTTCGAGGATGACGGCAGCGAACTCGCCGGGGTGAGCCGAAAACAGTGCGTCGAGTGCGGCCAGGTCGTTGAACGGGAAGGCATGGGTCAGATCGCGCGTGGCCTTCGGAACGCCCTTGTTGCGCCGCTGAACTCTTCCACCGCGATGTCGACGACCTTCGCTTCATCAAGCTGTTTATCTACCTGACCGACGTGGATGAGGGGTCGGGCCCCCACGTCTTCGTCAAGGGGACTCATAAGGTCAATAAACTGACCGAGATCCGGCGGCTTTCGGAAGAAGAAGTGACGTCCGAATTCGGGTCGCAAAACGTCATGAAGTTCACCGGTCCCGCCGGCACCGCGTTTTTGGAAAACACATATGGTGTTCACCGGGGCGTCCCGCCGACCAAGACGACACGGCTGCTGTTCCAGGTGCTTTATTCCTTGGCGGAGTATGTAGGAGGTCCAAAAAAACCTGTCGGAACGTACAGGGCGAAGCAGGATGACGTCGCGCTCGATCCCTATGTGAACCGGGTATATCTGCAGGCATAAGTCGAATCGAGGACGGCAAACAATATCGAAATTTTTGCCGTCTTCGTTTGTTGCACGGTGTGATCAGAACGCGGTCCAGATAAGTTTCTGCCGTCAAAATCGGCGCTGATTCGTCACCGGTCCGGGGATAGGGCGTGAACTTGAATGCTTCCTTGATCGTCCACCGATTGCGGGCGGCATTATCAGCGCGCCTTTATTTTTTGGGGGCGATGGGAACGGCAGCCGTGCTGACTCTGGCGCGCGGGTTTATTCTCGCCGTTATCCTGGATGTTGAAGGTTTCGGCATCTACGCGATTGTCGCCTCGGTCGGCTTATTTGCCTCCAATGTCCTGAGTTTCGGCCGGATAGAAGGCTTCATGAAGTCGTTCCCGCGACTTTGGCTGGCTGGGCAGAGGCGTTCGGTCGTCGCTTCCGCCGACCGGGCCCTCCTCGACGTTTCATTGAGAGGCCGTTTCGAAACCCTGCCAAGACCAGCCTCCATGGTTCACCCGGGACGCCCAAACCCGCGGAAATCGGGTATCATNCTTAGAGGCCGTTTCGAAACCCTGCCAAGACCAGCCTCCATGGTTCACCCGGGACGCCCAAACCCGCGGAAATCGGGTATCATGTCATTGCGGAGCGACCATCCGAGGGGCCTTTGAACCCGCCGCAGTGAGTTTCGAAACGGACTCTGAGAGCCGTCGCATCGTGCGTTTTCGTAGGCATCCTGATTTACGCGCTATCGCTTAATGACTATCTGTCCATACTATTTTTCATCGTATTGTTCTCCGTTGGCTCGATTGCCTACAACATCTATTCTTCCGGAATTCGCTCGACCACGGAATTGCGGTTGTTCGGCTTCGGAAACCTCGTCCGGGCGGCGACGGCGATCGCGTTCGGTGTGCTTGGCGCCTGGCTTGCGGGTTGGCCGGGGGCCGTCGCCGGCGAAATCGTCGCGGCGGCCGTTGCGGGCCTCCTCATGCGCTATTGGCTCGTTCGCCTGGCTGAATCCACCACCGCCCCAAGTCCAGAGAGGGAATGTCCCGGTCTCTGTTGAAACTCTGAAGTGGGCGGCGTTGCCCGCCTTGAGCCGTTAGGCTCGGGGTGCCGATTCCACTG
>NZ_JAZHLJ010000086.1:0-12694 GCF_036549495.1 Aurantimonas sp. C2-5-R2 | reverse complement strand
AACATCTGCGACCTGTTCGAGCCCGAAGAATGTTGGAACTACCTCAAGGCCGCTGGCTATGTTGCAGATTAATCGCCTGACGCTCTAGCCCCTCTAGCGGCAGAGGCACCGGCATTTTGGCGAGCTTGACCAGAACCGCGACGTTGCCCCTCCCGCCGGCACCGTAGACGGGGGCCGGACGGAGCACGCATCCCTCCGTTTCGGTGCCGGACAAGCTGCTCCAGAAGGCGGTTTCCGCCTCCGCCTTGGAGATGGCGTAAGGACTGACCGGAGCGAGTGGATCCGATGCCGAGACGCTCTTGTCCGCCCAGGGTCCATGGACGTTGGCGCTACTGACGAAGATCATGCGGCGGACGCGCTCGCGCACGGCCCGCCGCGCCAGAGCAGCGGTCGCCTCGACGTTGGCGTGGCGCAGGGCGGCAAGGTCGCCGCTTTGCGGTTCGCTTCGTGACGGGTTGAGCGCCCCAAGATGAATGACGGCGCCAGTGCCTTCGGGCCATGCCTTCCATACCTCGATTTCGGCGAGATCGGCCGGTCCCGTCACCGCGTCCGCGCGGTCCTCGGGCGCAGTGCCGCGCGACAGCGCCAGCACGCGATGCCCCTCCTCTTTCAGCCTCGCTGCGAGATGTCGTCCAACGAAGCCGCCGGCGCCGGTCATGAGGATCTGCATTGTTCCTATCTTTATCCCCCAAAACGGGCGCGAAAAATACCGCGTTCGGCATCGGTGAACAGCCGTTCGACACGGCTTCTCCCTCCCGGCAGGAAGCGCAACCAGTCTTCCATTTTCCCGTCAAGCATCCGCATCTCCCGCTGCTTTCCCACCCGTAAGCAGCAGCAACTTAAAGGGGTGCACTCCACGGACCGATGTCGATATTGGTGCCTGGAATTGATCTTGGCAAGAAAGTATACCCGGTCGGGCTCGACGAGACCGGCGCTGCCGTCTTGCGGCGGCGGCTTCGTCGCGACGGTGTTGTGAAGTTTGTCGTTAAGCTGCCTTCCTGCATCCCAGCGATGGAAGCGTGCTGCAGCGCGTATCATCTGGGCCTGGAAGGATCATCCGGCCAAGCTTCGCCAAAAGGATCGTGATGCCCACGGGACGGTGAAGTTCTCGAAGGCCAAGCCGGCGGCGGAGGGTAAGCCCCAGCATATCGACATCGCCGTGCCAGCCTTTGGTTGCAAGGATCACGTCGCGATCGACCGGCGCTACGGCTTCATCCGCGGTTAGTCGGCGACGAGCGCGTCAGCCTATGATGGGGCGCAGCTCTCCAGCGTCCTCGATCGTTCGAATACCGGATCGACCGTCTGGGCAGACACCGCCTACCGGTCGGCCAAGAACGAGGAATGGCTGGAGAAGAACGGCTACGTCTCGGACATCCACCGCAAGAAGCCGAAGGGGCGGCCGATGAGCGAGCGAACATCGCGTGCCAATGGCCGGCGCTCGACGATCCGCTCGAAGGTCGAGCACGTCTTCGCACGTCAGAAAGGGCAGATGCGGCTGTTCATCCGCACCATCGGCCTGGTGCGCGCCGAGGTGAAGATCGGCATGGCGAACCTCGTCTACAATCTCACTCGTCTGGTCTGGCATCAGGGGCGAGGTGTGCCCGCATGACGGCAAAATCGTCACCAAGGACGCTATCCAGCGTCTCCTGAAGCCGGAAAATACCGAAATCATCGGCTCGCACCATCGGCGAGGCTGCGTCAACGCTCGCCAAGCTCAACGTCTTCGGTAATTCGAGGTGTCCAGTTGGCGACAATCATGGACTATGCCGAAACCGGCATGATGTCCTACATGATTTTCCCACAAGCAGCATCGGGTGATGTTGCACAACACGAATCCGATCGAAGCTCTCAACGGCGAGATCAAGCGACAGCCACAACGGAAATCGTTCCGATGCGCCTAGATTCGCCTATTTGCAAGCCCCATCACATGTTTGCGGATACCCCCGAAGGCGTTGGGACAGGCCTTTGTGGGGCATCACCCCAGTCACTGTGGGGTGGTGAGACACTTCGGACAGACGCTGGGAGGGAAAAAAGAGGCCGCGTCGCCGAGGGCATAGGGGTTTGCGGGGGCTACGGAGCCCAAGCGAACTTCGGACGAAAATGGCGTCTGGCTGCCCGATCGGCGCGACTTTCCGGACAAAATCCAAACGAAAAAACGCCATTCACACTGTCGATGGTGTGAAGTGAACCCAAAGTCGTGCGTTCAAACGCGGAAGCCGATCCAGCGAACGCGGCCGGCGATGTGGAGGCGCTCCATCATGTCGGCCGGCACCGGCTCGGGCCGGTAGCGCGGGTTGTCGGAGTGCAGCGTGATGGTGCCGTCGAGCTGGCGCTCGATGCGCTTGACCAACAGTTCGTCGGCACGGACGATCACGTAGATGCAGCCGGTGAGGACGTCGTCGGGCGTGATCGACGTATCGATCAGCGCCAGAGCGCCATCAGGGATGCCGGTGCCGTCCTCGCGGGTCATGGAGTCGCCCTCGACCACGATCGCCGCCGTCGCGGTCGGCCGGAGCCCGAGCGTGCGCAACCAGCGCTCGGAAAAGCCCATGACCTCGCCCATCTCGTGATCCACGGGAATGAGGCCGGAGCCGGCAGAGGCCGAGGCGGCGACACGCTGGATCGGCACCAGGTCACCGGTTTCGGGCCGGGCAACATCCTTTGCCCCCTCGCCCGTTCGCATTGGCCCTTGTCCCGTTGCCAGCCATTCCAACTCGACGCCGGTCCCTCGTGCAATCGCAGCAGCGATGCCGAGCGAGGGCTCGGTCCCATGGAAATACTTGCGGAAAGTGGTGGGGTTTAAACCGATCCGCTTGGCAAAAGGCGTCGGCTTCTCGCCTCCGAGAGCCAAACTGAGCCTCCGGTCGAACTCTTCCGACTTAATGCCCGCCAACTCGGAACGCGCTTCCGACTTCACAGCGGCGGTTCCGAGTTTGCCAGACACCCTGCCGCCAAAGGTATTGACCCCGTGGGGTGATCAAAAAAATTACTTTTGGAACTCGGAACGATCAAAAAACAATCTTCCAGCTTGACCGCGATCATATTGGCACTTAATAGTTCACTATTGTGATTTTTCACCTCAAGCCATAGCCGACTTCGAGGGGCCAGAATGCCAGCTAAGATTTGGGATCGTTTCGACATCCTGCGTGCGGTCTACAATCATGGGACAAACCTTACCCAGTTGGCTCTCGAAGTGGGGCTCGATGGGTCCGCGTGCAGGCATGCGCTTGATCGTCCCCAGCTGGGTGGCGAACTCGCGATCGCCCGTCTTATAGCTGTCGACCCCGCCGAACTCTGGCCCGACCGGTACCGACAACCTCTCTCCAAGGTCCGTTCTAACGCGTTAGAGGCGTTCAGGGCGAGTCAAAAAAAGCGCCTTCACGCCAACCGTTCGGTGTCGGCATGAACGCGCTGTCCCTGTTCCCCTATCGGCCCGGCTCCTCCCTCTCGGTCGGCCGAGCGCCGCTCCGCCCGCATTCCCCACGCAACCTCACGGCGGAGCGGCGTACTCGCTTCATTCCCTATTCGAGCCTTCGGCTCTCACCGCCACTTGTTTCTTCCCGTTCGACGCGCTTCCGCGCGCACGAAAACGCCGGTCCGGGCATCTCACCTCCCGAACCGGCGTCCTTGCAGTCTGTCTTCAGGTCTTCGTCGGACCCGACACGTCCAGTCTCTCACCCCCGGAGCGCGTCTATGCTCATGTTTCCTACCACTCGTCTTTCGTCAAGGTCTCGGCTGCCCGTCTCTCACCTCGCGCAGACCCGCCTTTTTCCCTCGTCGTCCCCCTCGCCTCACTCGTCTTCGGTTCCGACCGCCAGGGATCAAGCTAGACGCGAAGGGGCCGCAGGATGTGCAGAAAATCTCCGCACGGGGTGCAGGAAATGAGTACCGAAATCACCAAACACCAGATCGAGCGGATGGTGGGCATGGAAAGCCGGGGGTGGGGCGACCAATGCCCGGCGCTACACCGGATCGCGCGCCGCTACCGGATGCCGTTCGGCACGCTGGACAATATCCGGACGGGGCGCGCCAAACGGGTGTTCTCGGACGTGAGGGACGCGATCCGGGCGGCGTATCTCGACATGTGCGCGCGGGAAGTCCGCAAATGGCAACAGGAACTGGCGGTCGAACGCGCCAAAGGACATATCGACGATGATCTTGAGACTATGGAGCGGGAGGCTACGGACCTTGCTGCACGCATTGCGGCACGCCAAGCGCGGATCGGAGGCGGGCAATGAGCGCGCCCAGGACTTCCGCCCCGTCCGATCAGGTCAAGCGCGTGCCGATCGACAAGATCAGGATCGGCGAGCGGCAGCGGAGCTTCGATCCCGCCTGGGCGGCAGCCATCGCGAGCACCTTGCCCATGATGGGCCTGAAGACGGCTATCGAGGTCTCGGCCGAGGGTGACGGGTTTCGGCTGATCGCCGGCCGGCACCGCCTCGAAGGCGCGAAGCTGGCCGGCTGGACAGACATTCCCGCCCGCATCGTCATCCTCGACGAGCGCGATCTCGACGCCTCGGCGGCGTTTCACGAGGCGATCGAGAATTTGATGCGGCGCGAGTTGGTCGCGCTCGACCGGATGGCGCATCTGGCGGCCGCCAAGGAAGCGCATGACGCGCTTTATCCGCAGGCGGCGAGACGTGGACCGAAAACCAAGGTCGACGAAGCTAATTGGGAAACTTTTTCCCAATTGTCGTTCTCGAAGGAGATTGCAGAGAAAACCGGCTTTTCCAATCGTCTGGTCAACATTCTCGTCAGCGCCTATCGCAACTTCGACAAGCGAATAGCCCTGCGTCTCGAAGGTTCGCCCCTCGCCGACAAGCAGAGCGAGCTGATCGCGCTGTCGAAGCTTCATGCCGCGACACAGAAGACCGTTCTCGACTATCTGCTGTCGACGCCGCCGCAAGCGGCCAATGTCGCCGACGCGCTGGCGATCATCCAGGAGGAGGAGCGGCCGGACGCTGCCACGCGCCGGATCACGCGCTACGCGGAGACGCTGAAAACCCTGCCGATCGCGGAGCGCGACCGGATCTTCGACGCGGCCGAAGAGGCCGTGCGCGACTATGCCGAGCGTCGGGGGTGGCTGTGATGTACGGGATATTTTCCGACAACGGCACGCGGATCGGGACGGCGATGCACGTTCGGGGCGAGCCGAAAGCGCGGCGTTGGGTTGCCTATGCGATCGACTTCGACTGCGCCGGTGCGATCCGCTTCGACCCCAACAAAGAACCGGTGCGGAAGGGCTTCGGCACGCGCCGGGAGGCGGCGGCGTGGCTGGTTGAGCGGTATGAGGGCTGGTCATGACCGCCGCCCCAAAGGAGTGGATGACGGCGGCCGAGATTGCGGCACTCAAGCTCCAAGCCGCGCCGCACACGGAACGTGGCGTCAATCTGATTGCCCAGCGGGAGAACTGGCGCGAGAGCAGCCTTGGCCGCAAACGCTCTGGACGCGGCGGCGGCTGGGAATACCACTTCTCGCTGCTGCCGCAGGCCGCGGTTCACGAGGTCTGCCGGCTGGAGACGAGTCTCGCGCATGACGCCAAGGGCCGGGAACTGGCGAAGGCCGCCGGCTCGGAACTGGCCGTCGCCCAGACGGAAGCCGGAAAACTCAATGCGCGCCAACGCAAGATCATGGAAGCGCGGGCGGCGCTTCTGACCGAAATCGACCGACGGGTCCTGTGCGGCGCGGGGAGTCAGTCGAAGGCGATCGCGTCCCTGCTCGTCAGTCTGGCCAGCGAGGACGCGCTCGTCGACGCCGCCCGCGTCGCCTGTGAAGGCTCAAACGGTCCTTCGCGCACGCAAGTCTACGCCTGGCTGAAGGCTCGCCACAGCATGGGCCTGATTGGCCTCGCGCCTCGCCTGAAGCGCCAGAAGGACCCTTTGCCCGACTGGTTCGAGGGATGGCTCGCCCATTACGCGAAGCCGGCCAAACCCTGCATCACGGACGCGCTCGACGAATATCGGCGCAGGCTTCCCGACAAATCGCTGGCACCGACCTACGACCAAGTGCGCCGCGCGCTCGGCAAACTCGGGCCGCTGGAGCGCGCGAGCGGTCGCGAGGGCAAGCTCGCGATGCGCAAGCGCCTCGCCTACGTCTCGCGCGACACGTCCGACATCTTGCCGACGTCGATCTATGTGGCGGACGGCAAGATGTACGACGCCGAGATCGCGCATCCGATCCACGGCAAGCCGTTCCGGCCGGAAATCTCGTCGATGATCGATGTTTCGACGCGCGTCTGCGTCGGCTGGTCGGCGGACCTTTCGGAAAAGGCCTTCGCGGTGGCGGAAGCCTTGCGACACGCCTGCGAGGGCCGCGGCATTCCGGCGCTGTTCTATACCGATCGCGGCCCCGGCTACATCTCCAACACGATGTCCGATCCGGTGGTCGGCTTCCTGTCTCGCGCCGGCATCACGCCGATGAAGGCGCTGCCCTACAATGCCCAGGCCAAGGGCATCATGGAGCGCCTGAACCAGATCTATACGGCATCGGCCAAGCGGTTCGTCACCTATATCGGCGCCGACATGGACCGGGAGGCCCGCCATCTCGCCTACAAGACGACGCGGGGCGAGCTGAAGGAATACGGGACGTCAAAGACGCTGCCGAGCTGGCGGGATTTCCTCGACGAACTCGCCGATTGCATCGGCCGCTACAACGACACCCCGCATTCGGCCCTGCCGAAAATCCGCGATGGCGGTCGGCAGCGGCACCTGACGCCGAACGAGGCCTGGGCGGTAAAATGCGCCGACGGGTTTGAGCCGCTGCTTCCGGACGCGGCCGAGCTAAACGAGATGTTCCGCCCCTACGTAATCCGGGTGACCCGGCGCGGGCTGATCGAGTTCAACACCAACGCCTATTTCCTGCAAAGCCTCGAAAACCTCGACGGCGAGCGCGTCGTGGTCGGCTACGACAATCTCGATCCGCGCCAGGTGTGGGTGCGCCGGTTGGAGCGGACGGCGGACGGCGAGGAGCCGGGCGCGTTTCTCGGCCTTGCCATCTTCGAGGGCAACAAGACCCGCTATGTGCCGATCAGCGTCGAGCGCAAGGCGATGGAGGATCGCGCGGCGAACCGCCAGAAGCGTCTCGACTTCCATTCGGAGGCGATCGACGCCGAATTGCGGCCGCATCGCTACCTCGATCTCGATGCCAATCCCCCGCAAGCCATCGCCCATGGTGGATTTCCCCCGCAACCGGTGGCGGCGAACGATCCGGAGCCGGTCGCGGTTGGATCGCCCTCGCGAAAGCCCGGCTATCACGGCCGTCCGCGCTTCGACGACGACGTCAGCTTCGCGGCCTGGATCGCGGCACATCCGGCCCAAGCCCTACCGCGGGACGCCGGCATCCTTCGCGATCTCCTTTCAAGCGCCAACACCCGCGACCTGTTGCGTAGCCACGGCATCGATCTGGAGGCCCTGAAAAGCCTGGCACGGTCGATCGCCTAACCAAAACCCGTCTCTCACCGGCGGAACTTAAGAAACGAGGACCTTCATGAAACCCATCTTCGTCGAAACCGACAATGTGAAACGCTTCCAGACGGCGCTCACCGCCATGGAACGACGGGGGGCCGAGGAGGCCTGCCTTATGGTGGTCGACGGCCCGCCGGGCCTGGGCAAGACCAGCGCGCTCTATCACTGGGTCGCGCAGACCGGGACGATCTACCTGCGCGCCAACGCCGAATGGCGGCCGAGCTGGTTCCTGGAGGATCTGCTCGGCGCGTTCCGCATCCGGCCGCAGTTTTCATTCCAGAAGCGGTTCCAACAGTCGATGGAAGCGCTGCTGCTCCGCCAGCAGCAGCACATGATGCAGCAAAGGACCTTCGCCGTCGTCATCGACGAGGCAGACCATATCAGCCGCAAGCGCGAGATCATGGAGACGATCCGCGACTTCTCCGATGGCGGGAACATCCCCTTCGTGCTCGTCGGAATGGGGAAAATCCGCGACAACCTCGCCCGCTATCCGCAGGTATCGTCGCGGATCGCGCAATATGTGCGCTTCGAGCAAGCGAGCCCGGCCGACGTCAAGCGGTTCGTCGATGCGATCTGCGACGCGAAGGTTGCGCCGGACCTCCTCACCTTCATTCACCGGGTGTCGGGCGGCTATAACCGCGAGATCAAGGAAGCGATCGCGACGATCGAGACCTTCGCCCGGCGCAACGGCCTCGGCGACGACGAGAACCCCGTCACCATGGCCGACATGGCCGGACAGGTGCTGGTGAACGACCGCAAGAGCGGCATCCCGGTCATCGTGCCGGAGGTGGCGTGATGTCGGTGGAGAGCGAACGGCAGCTGCGTCTCCTCGCCATCCTCGCGAACGGCGAAGCTCTGTCGACGGTGGGGCTCGCGCTGAAATGCGGGCTTGGCCTGCGCGCGACGGCCGGTGCCGCCTCCATGCTGGTTCTGCGCGGCTATGCCGAGCGGTCGATCGATGGGGCTTTCTCGGCGACCGCCGAAGGGATCGCCTTCCAGGCGAGCGGCGGCAAGCTGCGCAGCGGCCCGGTGCGCGGCCGCGGGCAGATGAACGTCTCCCATGACACGCTACGTCAGCGCGCCTGGACGGCGATGCGGCTGCATGTGCGGTTCACCATCGACGACCTGGTAACGCTGGCGGCGCGTTCGGACGACAAGCAGCCGCGCGCGGCCTTGGAGCGCTACCTCTCGGCGCTTTGCCAGGCGCAGTATGTGGTGCGGCTGCCGAAGCGGACGGCCGGAACGGCGCCGACGTCTAATGGAGCGCGCGTCTACCGGCTGCTGCGTAACAGCGGCGAGCGGGCTCCCACGATCAGCCGCGAGGGCGTTCTCAAAGACCGCAACGCGGTGTCGGCATGAGCGTCCCGCACCTTAAGCTCGACGCACGTTGTCAGGGGCTCGTCGCCGACGCCGTCGCCCGACACGGCTCGATCAAGGCCGTCGCGGCGATGGTCGGCTATTCGCGCACCGCGTTGAGCCTGGCGATGAGCGGCGGCTACCGGGCCAACAGCCTCGCGCCTCTCGAAGCCAAGATCGTCGCGGTTTTCGCGATCCGGATCACGTGTCCTTACCTCGCGCAAGAGATTGCGCCCGCCATTTGCCGCGACCATCGCGAGCGACCCATTCCGACCGCCGATCCCCGTGCGCTTCGCCATTGGCAGGCGTGCCGGTTCTGCCCGGAAAACCCGAGCGCAAGCTCGGGCGATATCCCCGCCGGCCAAGCCGCTGGCGGGGACCACTACCACCCCGCCCTTAAGCGGCAAGCCGCTGGCGGGGACCACTACCACCCCGCCCTTAAGCGGCAAGCCGCTGGCGGGGACCCTCTCTCACAACCCCCAAAGCCGTCTCACCCGGCGAAAGGACTACCCCATGCTAAGTGACGCGATCCGCCAAAGCCGCGACGAGTTCCGCCGCGCGCCGACCGCCTTGCAGGCGGCGGTGCGCGCGGCCATCCCAGGCTTCGACACCAATCTGCATCTGTGGGAGGTCTCCGCGCGGGATCTCGAAACCACCGTCTCGCTGCTCGACGGGCTGGCGCGCGACGTCGCTACCGAGGCCAAGGCGCTGACCTCGCGGCAACCGGTGGTCCAATCGCTGCCGGAACTCGCTCGCCGCTTCGGCCGGGGAGACGCGGCATGAGCGCGATCAAGCCGATCCTTCGCCCGGAGGTCGAGCATCTGTTCAAGGCCGAGGAGCTGTCGCGCGCCGCGCGGCGCCTGATCATCGAGGGCGGCCCGGCGCCGGATGAAGCGAAGGCTTCGGCCGCCTCGTTCATCGACCAGGCGATCAGCGAACTGGTGGCGGCGCGGGCGGCGTTTCTCGGCGACGTTCCCGTGATCGTGGTGAAGACGCTATGAGCGCGCTCGACAGCTTCCGGCCGCCGGTTCACCCGGTCACGATCATCGCTCGCGAGGTCGCCCGGCTGCGGCGGGTCGGCTTTGACGATCTGATGCCGGAGCGCCGCACCCGCAATCTCGTGGGACCGCGACAAGAGGCGATGTACCTCGCCAAGAAACTGACGCCGGCCTCGCTGCCGGCGATCGGCCGGCGCTTGGGCGGACGCGATCACACGACCATCCTTTACGGCATCCGCCGTACCGAGGCGCGGATCGCCGACCTCGTCGGCTATGGCGACGAATTGGAAGGGCTCGAAGCGGCTATCACTCCGAAGCTGCCGCTCCGGCGCAATTTCGACATGGTGCCGGCGGCCGACATCGATCCGCTCGATACCGCCGGGCGCATTCGCCAGGCGCTCGACGATCGGATGTCGGTCGAACTCTTCGCCGACGAAATCGGCGCGATGGCGGCGGCGCTGATCGCGGCGAGCGATCGCGTGCGGGCGTTGTCCGAACAGCTGGCCAAACGGCCGACAATGACGGTCGCGGCGCCGGTCATGGTCCGGATGCTGACCGATCCCGGCAAGGCGGCCGCCCGTTCGGTCGTCGCCGCCTGGGAGGCGTTCCAGTCGGCGCGATACTCGCCGCGCGAGCGCTTCGCCGTCGAACACCTTCACCGCAGCCTCTCTCATCTGAAAGCCGAACTCTCACCGGCCGAAAACCAGAAGGACCCCTGCTCATGACCGCGACAACCGCACAGACGATCGAAACCGCAGCCACCGAGGCCGTTTCCGCCGTGGCCGAAACCACCACGCCGCTTCGCCCGGCCGGCGCGATCGAGGCGAACGGCAAGGTGCTGTGGCCAGATACGCGCGGCAGCTTCGTACCGGAGGATTTGATCAAGCCGGAGGACAAGATCGAGGACGAGATGGTCCGCAAGATCACCGGCTTCGCGCGGGGCATCTCCGACGAGATCGCCCGGTTCAAGGCTCACACCTTCGCCGATGTCGGGGATCTGCAGGCGCTGCTCGCCCAGGAATACGGCGCGCCGAAGGGGGGCAAGAAGGGCAACGTCACCTTCCTGTCGTTCGACGGGCTCCTGAAGGTCCAGGTCCAGGTGGCCGACATCATCGAGTTCGGGCCACAGCTTCAGACCGCGAAGACGCTGATCGACGAGTGCCTGAACGAATGGTCGGCCGACAGTCGCTCGGAAATCCAGACGATCGTGACGCGGGCCTTCAACACCGACAAGGAAGGCCAGGTGAACCGGGCGGAACTCTACCGCCTGCGGGGACTGGCCATCGACGATCCGCGCTGGAAACGGGCGATGCAGGCGATCACCGACGCATCGCGGGCGGTCGGCTCGCGGGAGTATGTGCGCTTTTACGAACGCGACAGCTTCGAGGGCGCCTGGCGGGCCATCACAATCGACCTGGCGAGCGCGTGATGGAGGCTCGGTCGCAGCCCCCGCGGGAAGGGCCAGCCGAGATGTTCGAGATCGCGGACGAGGACGAAGCCGCCGATGCCGCCAATTTGATGGTTTGGTTGGCCGTGGGGCTGATCGTCGGCGGAACCCTCGGCTTCATCGCCGGGGTCGCCGCCACCAACCTCCTATGGGTGCTGGCATGACCGCCCAGGCTCGCATTCTGGTTACAGTGCCGCTGAAATCGGGCGCCGGTCGCCGTGTCGTGGCTATCGCCGATGATGGCATCTTTCACGTGTTCACTAAGCGGGATGATAGAGCCGAGGACCCGCCCGACCAGTCGTTCACGGCCGACAGCGCCGATGCCCTGGCCCGCGCGGTTCTGGCCGGCGACGAGTTGGCGATGACGGCGCCGCACACGCTGCGGGTGTTGGCGGCGGCGTTGCTGTTGGCGAGAGGTGGGCGATGAAGCGGCTCTCGCATCTCCAGTCCTGTTTCGGCAGCGACAAAGACGGTAAGACTGTTCTCGCCGGGGACCGGGTGTCCGTCACCCTGTCTGACGTCAAGGTGGTTCGGTGCTTCAAGAATGGCGGGCTGCTCGTCGAGGGCAAGGACGGGAAACGCCGCCCCGTCGCCGCCGGTAGCTATACGATCGTCGCGGAGGCGCGGTCATGAACAGCCACGCGATCATCCACATCGCCGCCAAGCAGCTGAAGCTCGACGAGCACGATCGCCGGGCGCTCTATCTGCGGGTCACCGGCAAACCGACCCTGACCGAGATGACCGACGCCCAGCGGGAAACTGTCGTCGCGGAGTTCAAGCGGCTGGGGTTTCGGGTGACGGGAAAGGGCAAGCCGAAGTCGAGCAACAAGGCCTATGTGCGGCTGATCTTCGCGCTGTGGCGCTCGATCGGCGAACATGGCGGCCTGCGCGACGCCTCGCCGGCAGCGCTACGCAGTTTCGTCGAAAAACGCACCGGCGTCACCGATCCGGACTGGCTGACCTATGGCCAGGCCGATCCCCTGATCCGGGCGCTGAAGGAGATGGAAGCGCGAGCGATCGCCGGCGAAAGGGAGAATGCGACGCCATGAGGAAACGACGCGCGAGAACCATGACGCTCTCGCCGGATCAAGGACGAGCGATGGCGATCGAGCTGGGCCTCGAGCCAGTTGACGGCTTTCATGATCCGGACTTCCGCCTGACCGGGCGCGTGCAGCTCTGGCGGCGCCATGACGATACTTGGACCGGAAGGTTCGTCTATCGAGACCGATCCGGCTATAGCGTGGTGCACACCGTAAGAGGTCTATCGTTTTCCTGACCGGATAAAAGTAAGGAAGGCGGATCGACTCTCGGTCGAAAATTCGAAACTATCGCGTCCTCATTGGGGGATGTCCCGAAGTTTGTTGAACTTCGTTGAGCGGCGATGCCGGGTTGAACGTTACGCGGCCCTCGATGCAGGGGCAATGAACTTT
>NZ_JAZHLJ010000085.1:0-12833 GCF_036549495.1 Aurantimonas sp. C2-5-R2 | reverse complement strand
CGCATTTGCCTTCCTCGGTGAGGAAGTTCAGGGCGATGCCCAGCAGCAGCGCCATCAGCATGGCCGGCGCGCCGTAATGTTCGGACAGGAACTTCGCCGCGACGGCGACCGTCGCCGCGACCAGCACACCGGGGGCATAGTCGGCGATTCGCCGCGATAGTCCCGACCCAGGGAGCGGAGCCGTCGACGCCATGTCCTGCGCGGCCGGGGACGTTGGGTCGGGCGCTGTGCTCGGCAGCACGTCCTGGCTTGCTGTCATGACTCACTCCTTGCGGCGGCGATGGGACGTTGCGCCGAAGCCGGCGGGCTGGCGGCGGGCGACGGCCAATGCGCCGCCGCCAGGATCTACATGTGTCGGTGCTCTTTCAGCATCGGACCTGACGCCGGCGTCCGCTTGTCGGACAGATCCGATGCTTCACCCATGATCGAGCCCGACGCTTGTGCGTCTGCGTGAACGCTCTTGGATCAGACGCCGCGCTGCGGGCGCATGTCTTTGGGGTCGATGCCGGCGACGACGACCGGCTTCTTCATCGCGTCGCGGCGGAACGGCTCGCCGAGCTCCTGGTTGAGGATCACCTCGATAAAGGTGGTGGCGCCCTTGGCCTGGTCTTCGAGCGCCTTGGTGAGGGCGCCGGTCAGTTCGTCCTGGCTGCGCACCGTCACGCCCTTCATGCCGCAGCCTTCGGCGACTTTGGCATAGCTGAGCTTGGGATCGAGTTCGGTTCCGACGAAATTGTCGTCGTACCACAGCGTCGTGTTGCGCTTTTCCGCTCCCCATTGGTGGTTGCGGAAGATCACCATGGTCACCGCCGGCCATTCGTCGCGGCCGATCGAGGTCATCTCATTCATCGAGATGCCGAAGGCGCCGTCGCCGGCAAAACCCACGACGGGCGTATCCGGACAGCCGATCTTGGCGCCGATGATCGCCGGAAAGCCGTAGCCGCAGGGGCCGAACAGGCCGGGCGCCAGATATTTGCGACCCGCTTCGAAGCTCGGATAGGCGTTGCCGATGGCGCAGTTGTTGCCGATGTCGCTGGAGACGATCGCCTCCTTCGGCAACGCCGCCTGGATCGCCCGCCAGGCCATGCGCGGCGACATCAGCTCCGGTTCGCGGTCACGCGCTTTCTCGTTCCACACCGTGCCGGGATCGTCGTCCTCGTGATCCATCGAGGACAGCTGCTGCAGCCAGGCCGACTTGGTCTGGTGGATCAGCGCGGTGCGATCGGCCCGCCCGGCATCGCCGGCCGTGTCCGAGAGCTGGTCGAGGAGCTGGCGCGCCACGGCCGCAGCGTCGCCGCAGATGCCGACGGTGATTTTCTTGGTCAGGCCGATGCGGTCGGGATTGATATCGACCTGGATGATCTTGGCGTCTTTCGGCCAATAGTCGATGCCGTAGCCGGGCAGGGTGGAAAACGGGTTGAGGCGCGTGCCCAGCGCCAGCACCACGTCGGCCTTGGCGATCAACTGCATCGCCGCCTTGGAGCCGTTATAGCCGAGCGGACCGACGCTGAGGCGATGGCTGCCGGGAAAGGCGTCGTTGTGCTGGTAACCGCAGGCAACCGGCGCGTCCAGCCGCTCCGCGAGCGCGATCGATTCCGGGATAGCGTTGCCGACGACGACGCCGGCGCCGTTGAGGATCACCGGGAACTTTGCCGCCGACAGCAGCTTGGCGGCCTCGGCGATCGCCGTCCGGCCGCCGGCGGAGCGCTCCAGCCGAACGATCTGTGGCAGATCGACGTCGATGACCTGCGTCCAGAAATCGCGCGGGATGTTGATCTGCGCCGGGGCGCAGCCGCGCCAGGCTTTCTCGATCACCCGGTTCAGTACCTCCGGCACCCGCGAGGCGTCGCGCACCTCTTCCTGATAGCAGACCATGTCCTCGAACAAGGCCATCTGGGTGACCTCCTGGAAGCCGCCCTGGCCCATCGTCTTGTTGGCCGCCTGGGGCGTGACCAGAAGCATCGGCGTGTGGTTCCAGTAGGCCGTCTTCACCGCCGTCACGAAGCCGGTCACGCCGGGGCCGTTCTGGGCAATCGCCATCGCCATCTTGCCGGTCACCCGGCTGTAGCCGTCGGCGATCAGGCCCGCATTGGTCTCGTGGGCGCAGTCCCAGAAGGTCACGCCGGCCTTCGGAAACAAATCCGACACCGGCATCATCGCTGAGCCGATGATGCCGAACGCATGTTCGATCCCATGCATCTGAAGAACCTTGATGAAGGCTTCCTCGGTCGTCATCTTCATGGTCGTATCCCCTTGATTATACGTGAGTGGAACCGTGCGTCCCGGTGTTGGCTGGAACCGTGCTGACCGCGCGATCCTGCAAGATCATCTCGCTCGCCTTTTCCCCGATCATGATCGCCGGCGCGTTAGTATTGCCGGAAACGATTTCCGGCATGATGGAGCAGTCGGCGACGCGAAGGCCTTCGATCCCGTGGACCCGCAGCCGGTCGTCGACGACGGCGAGCGGGTCGCAGCCCATTTTGCAGGTCCCTGTCGGGTGATAGATCGTGGTTGCGGTATCACGGACCCATTCGAGCAGTTCTACGTCGGTCTCGTTGCCGGTGCCGGGTCGATATTCCGACGCGATCTTGCCCACCAGCGGCGCGTGTCCCGCGATCCGGCGGGCGATCTTGACACCCTCGACGATCGTACGGCGGTCGGTTTCGGTCGCCAGATAGTTTGGATGGATCGTTGGATAGGTCCGCGAATTTCCGTCCTTGAGTCGGATTTCGCCGCGACTTTCGGGCCGGAGCTGGCAGACCGATGCGGTAAAGGCGGAGAACGGATGAACCCCTTCACCCGGGCTGTCGGCCGACCAGGGCTGGATATGAAACTGAATATCCGGTGTCTCGACTTCCGGCCTGGTCTTCAGAAAGCCAGTCGCAAGACTTGCCGCCATGGCCATAGGGCCTGCCCGGAACATCGCATATTTCAGGGCAATGCGAGCCTGATTGAACAGGCTGCGAACCTCGTCGTTCAGGGTCGGTTCGTTGCATTTGTAGACGAGCCGGGCCTGCAGATGATCCTGCAGGTTCTTGCCAACGCCGGGGAGGCCGGCGCGGACTTCGATACCGTTCTCCCGCAGATGCGCCGCCTCACCGATGCCCGACAGCATCAGGATCTGGGGCGAGCCGATCGCGCCAGAGGACAGGATCACCTCGCCATGGGCCCGCGCAACGCGCTCGCGCCCGCTGCGGTCGAGATAGGCGACCCCCACGGCGCGGCGGCCCTCGAAGATGACGCGGGTGGTGTGCGCGCGCGTTACGATCTTCAGGTTCGGACGCTGCCGTGCCGGCTTGAGATAGGCGACAGCGGAGGAGCAGCGGCGACCGTTGCGAGCGGTCAGCTGAAAGAAGCCGACGCCTTCCTGTTCGGCGCCGTTGTAGTCGGTGTTGAAAGGGTAGCCGGCGTTCTGCGCTGCGGCGACCCAGGCATCGCAGATCGGCCGCTTCAAGCGCATATTGGAGACGTTCAACGGGCCGCCGACGCCATGATAGTCGTCGGCGCCACGCTCCTGATGTTCCGCCTTCTTGAACAGCGGCAGGACCTCGTCCCAGCCCCAGCCGGAATTGCCCTTCTGGCGCCAGCGGTCATAGTCTTGGCTCTGGCCGCGGACATAGAGCAAGCCGTTAAGTGAGGACGATCCGCCGAGGACCTTGCCGCGCGGCCAGTCCAGAGAGCGGCCGTTGAGACCGGGATCCGGCTCGGTGCGATAGCACCAGTCGACGCTCGGATTGTGCATCGTCTTGAAGTAGCCGACCGGGATGTGGATCCACGGATTGAGGTCGCGGCCGCCAGCTTCTAGCAACACCACGGACACCGAAGGGTCGGCGCTGAGACGATTGGCGAGAACGCAGCCGGCCGATCCGGCTCCGACGATGACGTAGTCGGCCTCCAGCTCTTGCATCTCGCTCGTCCTCCCGAATGCGATAATACTGCTTGTCAATCTCCATATATTATGTTTTTTGAGACCGCAAATCTCATTTTATGGGATTTTAATGGGAGGAGACAATGAAGATATCCAATGCGCTGAATCGCATTTCGCGCCGCGATCTATTCAAGCTGGGGGGGGCAATTCGGGCTGAGTTCGACGTTGCTGGCAGCCGGCGGCCTGGGCGGTACGCTCAGCCTCGCCTCGCTCGCCCAGGCAGCGGAGTCGACCTATGAGAAGCGCTTCGGCAAGGAGCCGAAACACACACTGAAGTTCGGTGCCTCCGGCTTCAACGCCCGAAACCTGTTGATCGAGCGGGCCGGCGGTCTGGAGTTCGCGCGGGATTTGGAAGAGCGAACCGATGGCGAGATCCGGGTCGAATTCATCGGCGACAACCAGATCTGCGGCCAGCTCTCCTGCGTGGAAAAGACCCAGCTCGGCATCGTCGACATCTACGCGGCGTCGACCCAGAACTCGGCCGGCGGGGCGCCTTATCTGAACGTGCTCGACTATGCCTACATGTTTCCGGGCCGGGCGTCGCAATACCACTTCCTCTACAGCCCGGAGAGTCAGAGAATCCTGCGCGATCCGCTGGAGAAACGGCATGGGCTGAAGTTCCTGTTCTCCCACGCCGAACTGCGCGGCATCCAGCTCGGCCTGAAATATGAGGACGCACCGACGGTGACGAAGCTGGAAGAGTTGTTCGGCACCAAGAACCGGGTCACCGGCACCCAGCTCGGGCGCATTGCCATGCAGCTCTTGAACCTCAACCCGGTGCCGGTGGCTTGGGAAGAGACGCTGGATGGGTTGAAGCAGGGGCTGATCGATGGCGCGGAAACCTGGGCCTCGGCGGTCGGGTACGCCAACATGTCTCCTGTGGTGTCGCAATCCATCGATCTGAAGTTCTTCTGCGGCACCGAGCACACCTCGATGTCGGCCAAGGTGTTCGACGCGATGGAGCCGCATCTCCAGGATGCGATCATGGAATCGGCTTATCTGGCGCAGGTCCACGTCCAGGCGGCCAACGAGGCGGCGCTGGTCAAGACGGTCGGCTTCTCTGATCCGCAGCTCCCCGGCACCCTGTTCGTCGAGAACAATGTCCGCCCGGTTTTCCTGGCGGACGACCAGATCAAGATGGCCGAGGAAATGTGCTCGCCGGAGTTCAATCCGGAGCCGTGGGCGCAGTGGCGCGAGCGGCTCAACAAATGGGCCGACGGTATCGACACCTATCAGGAGATCCACCGGGTCGCCCGCGAGGTGCCGGCAGAAATGAAGCCCGAGAACGTCGAGCCGCGTCGCTGGTGGCGCTCGGCCTGACTGGCATCGAGGGGAGAACGGGCGCTCCGTAGGAGAGCGCCCGTCGGCAAGTTGATGCGGCAGCCGGCGGGAACCGGCGGCTTGGGAGGAAAATATGGAGACGTTATTCGCCGACGCCGGCGCGATTTTCGGCGCTCTGTGGTCCGACGACGCCTGGGAGATCAGTCAGGCCTTCGGCTCGGCTGCGATCTGGCCGGTTGGATTGATTGCCATGCTGGTGGCGGCGATGGCCGTTCTGGTCGTCTATCGACTGGTGCCGCTGGTCGACCGTCATCTGGAGCGCAGCGTCATGGTCTGGACCTATCTGATCATCGCGGGCGTGATCTTCGTCGAGGTGTTCCGGCGGTTCCTTCTCAACCAGCAGGCACCATGGTCGACGACCTTGCCGCCTTTCCTGTTCCTGATCATGACCTGGTTCGGCTGCGCCTATAATGTCCGGCTGCGCACTCACCTGGCCTTCGCCGAGTTCCGCACGCACCTGCCACGGCTGGGCCAACTCCTCTGTCTCGGCCTCGACGCCGTCCTGTGGCTGGTCTTCTGCTGGATCGTCATCGTCACCTCGGCGCGGGTGACCGCCAACTCGGCGGCGAATTTCCAGATCCTGCTGGGGACCGACGACATCCTGCAATGGTGGTTCCTGGCCACCGTGCCGCTGGCCTTCGTCCTGATGGCCGCGCGGGCATTGGAGAACCTCATTGATGATGTCGGCAATTACCGGTCCGGCGCGCCACTGATCCAGCAAGCCATCATCGGCGCCGATTGAGGAGATGAGCATGACTGACGGAACCTGGATCACGCTCATTTCCGCGGGCGTGACGGTGCTTTTCATGTTGGGCGTGCCGGTGTTCCTGGTGATCGCCTATTGGGTCGTCGGCTGCAGCTTCGTGCTGGGCATGACGCTCGACAATATAGGGGCGGCGCTCTCCGACGTCTTCACCGACGGCTTCGCGCTCTTGGCGATGCCGCTGTTCATCCTGACGGGTGATCTGATCAACCAATCCGGCATCGCTCGCAGGTTGTCGGATTTCGCCTATTCATGTCTGGGCTGGTTGCGCGGCGGCCTCGCCATGGCGGCGATCGGCGCCTGCGGGCTTTTCGCTGCCATCTCGGGGTCCAATTCGGCAACCACGGCGACCATCGGCTCGATGCTGCACCCTGAAATGGTCAAAGGCGGCTATGACGAACGCTTCTCGGCCGCCACCGCCGCCGCCGGCGGCACGGTCGGGATCATCATCCCTCCCTCGATCATCTTCATCGTCTACGGCTTCCTGATGAACCTGCCGATCTCGGAGCTGTTCCTCGCCGGCATCATTCCCGGCGTGATGATGGTCGTGGCCATGCAGTTGGCCTGCTGGATTCTTTGCCGGATCAACAATTGGGGCCATCTGATCCCGCTGCAGCTGAGCCGCGTGTTGAAGACCGCCTTCGGCGCGTGGCTCGGCTTTTTCGCCATCGGTCTGGTGCTGTGGGGCATCTATACGGGCAAGTTCTCCCCGACAGAGGCCGCCGGGGTGACGGTCGGATTCTGCGTCATCGTCGGGTTGATCTCGCTGCCGCTCTATCGGCTGATCGGGGCGAAGGGCCACGACCGGCCGGTCGCTGAGAAAAGTTATCGCGAAATGCTCGTAGTCGAGGGCTTCAAGCTGACCGAGCTTCCCAGCATCACCATGCGCTCGGCGCAGATCACCGGCATCCTGGCGCCGTTGATCGCCGTCTCTGTGGTGATGCAGCAGATACTGTCGTTGCTCGGCGCGCAGCAGGTGATCGGCGACTTCGTCACCGGCATGGGCGGGTACTACGCCGTATTGTTCACCGCGATGGCGATCGTCTTTGTCGCCGGGATGATCCTCGAGAGCCTGCCGGTGACCATCATCCTGGCGCCGATCCTGGCGCCGATCGCCGCCTCCGTCGGCGTCGACCCGGTCCATTTCGCCGTGATCTTCCTCGTCGGCGCATCGATCGGCTTCATCACGCCGCCCTATGGTCTGAACCTCTATGTCGCCAGCGGCGTGACCGGCGTTCCCTATTTCCGGCTGCTGAAGTACACGGTGGCCTATCTGGTGGCACTGATCACGGTCTGGATCGTGGTGGCGCTGACACCCGAACTGGCGACAATCCTTCTGCCGAACCGGTAAGCCCAGCGATGCGAATGTAAAACGGAGAATGCCGTGACCCTCGTCGAAGAAGCTCAAGAGACCGAGACGATTCCGACGAATCTGCGGCTGCTGTTCTTACTCGAAGAGATCGCGCGGGTCGGCGTGCCGATGACGCCGACCGATGTGAACGCACGGATCGGCCTGCCCAAGCCCACAATTCATAGGCTGTTCGCCACGCTGGAGGCGGAAGGTTTTCTGCAACGTGAACTTGACGGGCGCTCCTACAGCGCGGGCCGGCGTCTGCGCAAGCTGTCGACCAACGTACTCTCTTCGCTGCGCGTGCGCACCGCGCGGCTGACGGTGCTCAATGCTCTCGCCGAGACGATCGGCGAGACCTGCAACATCGCCGTTCCCGATCGTGACGCGATGATCTATCTCGATCGCGTCGAGACCAAATGGCCGCTGCGCATCCAGTTGCCGGTGGGGAGCCATGTGCCGTTCTACTGCACCGCCAGCGGCAAGACCTATCTGTCGACGTTGAACACGGCGCATCTCGATCGTTATCTCGGATCTGCTTTGCTAGAGGCCAGGACGCCGAACACGCTTACCGAAAGAGCGGGCCTCAAGCATGAGATCGCGTTGACCCGGGAGCGGGGATACGGCGAGGACAACGAAGAATTCATGGAAGGCATGATCGCTCTCGCCGTTCCCATCAAGGACGACGAGGGGCGGCTGTTCTCGACATTATCCTTCCACGCCCCGCGTCAAAGACTGTCGCTTGCGGCGGCTCGCGCATTCCTTCCGGATTTGCGACGGACTGCCGGGGAATTGGCGAAGCTCGTGCTGGCGGATTCCTGACACCTCGCGGTCCGCGCGGCCTCGGCCTGGGACAGGTGTCCATGCCTCTCGGTCGGGCTTGAGCAAGAGGTTAGCCCTTGCCCTTCCACGGGATGAGCTTGCGCTCGGCAAAACGCATCAGCATCTCGATCCCATAGCCGATCAGGCCGATGATGGTGATGCCGATCACCACCGTGTCGGTCTGCAGGAAGTTCTTGGCGATCATGATCATCGAGCCGACGCCCTTGTCGGCCGCCACCAGTTCGGCGGCGACGACCGTGCCCCAGCACACCCCCATCGCGGTCCGAAGGCCGGTGAAGATCTCCGGCAGCGCATTCGGCAGGATGACGTGACGCAGGATCTGCATCTTCGAGGCGCCGAGCGAGTAGGCGGCGTGGACCTTGGAGATCTTGACGCTGGCGACGCCCGACCGTGCGGCGATGATCATGATGAACAACGCGGCCAGGAACAACAGGAAGATCTTGGCTGTCTCGTCGATGCCGAACCACAGGATGATCAGGGGAATCAGCGCCAGTGGCGGGATCGGCCGGACGAATTCCACGATCGGGTCGAGCAGGCCGCGGCCAATCGTCGTCAGGCCCATGGCCAGTCCCAGCGGCACGCCGACCAGCGTTCCGAAGAAGACGCCGGAGATGACGCGATAGACACTGACCCAGATATGTTCCCACAGCGCGGTGTTGCGAAAGCCATTGCTGATCAGCGAGCTGAGGCGCTCGAAGACGGCGTCGATGGAGGGCCAGTAGATCGGCCGGATCCAGCCGAAGGCGGACGCCGCGAGCCACAGGCCCAAGAGCAGGGCGACGGTGAGGATCGAATAGGCTCGACCCGAATTGACCGCCGACGAATCGCCGAACTTGACGGTCTTTTGACGCGTGAAGGTATTGTCGGCGATGCCGAGCCAGATCGCCAGCTCGGATGGCTGCGGGGTCGATTTCGGCGAGTTCTCGGTGGTGTCGGTCATCATCCGTTCCCCTATCAAGCCACGTCGCCGTCGACATGGCCCATGATTTCTTCCTCCATGCCCCAGATCATCGTCAGAATTTCTTCGCGTTTTTCGATGAAGTCCGGCGATGCCTTGATTTGTCGCGGGCTCTCCGTGAGCCCCATTTCCGCGAAGGGCAGCCGGTACTCCCTGAACACCCGGCCTGGACGCGGAGCCATCACCATCAGGCGTTCGCCCAGAAACAGCGCCTCCTCGACCGAATGGGTGATCAAGATGATGGTCTTGCCGGTCTCTTTCCAAAGCTTCAGGACGAGGCCCTGCATCTTTTCGCGGGTCAGGGCGTCGAGGGCGCCGAGCGGCTCGTCCATCAAGATGACGTCGGGGTCGTTGGCGAGACAGCGGGCGAGGGCGACGCGCTGCTGCATGCCGCCGGACAATTGATAGACCGGTTTGTCGCCGAAACCTCGCAGCCCGACAATGTTCAGGAGACGCTCGACGGTGGCACGCACCTCGGCCTTCGGCTTGCCGGCCATATCGGGGCCGAAGGCGACGTTCTGCTCGACGCTCAACCATTCGAAAAGCGCGCCCTGCTGGAACACCATGCCCCGGTCGCGGCCCGGCCCGGTGATCCGCGACAGACCGCCAACGCCGTCACCGGACGCCCCCTCGGCGGTGCCATCGCCTTCATAGTGGATGCTTCCCGAAGTGGGCGACAGGAAGCCGGCCATGATGTTCAGCAATGTCGTCTTGCCGCAGCCGGACGGGCCCAGCACCGACAGAAGTTCTCCGGGCTTGAGGGAGAACGAGACGTTTTTCAGCGCCTGCACGCTGCCGCCAGACGGCAGTGTGAAAATCATCGAGACGTCGTCGACGACGAACCCTTTCATCGAAATTCCTTCGCTGGTCCGATTCAACTGGGTAGGCGCGGCATGGTCTTCCCATACCGCGCTTGACGCAATCGCTACTGAAGGAAGGACGGGTCGATCATGCCGCTGTAATCATCGAGGGCTTTGTCCATCTCGCCCTGGGCGACGAAGAAATCGGCGACCTCCTTGGTGAACTTCTGGACCGATCCGCCGAGCCAGTTATCCGAGGCCTGTTCGGCGCTGGTGGGAAATGAGAACATGCCCAACATCTCCGTCGCCGCCGGAAGGTCCATGCCGGAAGCCTTGGCGATGATCGCCTGATATTTTTCCGGGTCGGCCGCATAGGCCTCATTGGCCTTGCTGGTCACGTCCATGAATTTCCGGAGCAGATCGGGGCTCTCCTCGGCGAACTCCTTCGTCACGGAAATCACGTCGAAGACGCGAATGCCGATTTCCTCCTGCTCGGCCGCCGTCATCAGCACCTTGCCATATTCCTTCATGCGCTGGAGCGGTCCGCCGAAGGCGCAGCCCATCGCCACATCGCCGCGCCCGAGCGCGATGGCGGCGTCGGCGCCGTTCATCTGCACCAGGTCGACCTTGGTGGCGTCGACGCCGAGATGATCGAGCATGCGCAACAGCTTGTAATGGGTGACGTTGCCGATCGGCGTGGCGACCTTCTTGCCTTCCAGATCCTTGGCATTGTCCTGGGTGATGCCGGCGTCATCGCGCACGACGCAATTGTCGGCTTCCGCGTAGGACACGGCAATCCCGACAGTCTTGAGGGGAAGGCCGTTGGAAACGGCGACGACGAATGGCACCAGTCCCTGGCTGAAGGCAATCTGAACGTCGCCCGAGGCCATCGCCTGCGACATCTCGTTGCCGTTGCCGAAGGCTCGCCAGTTCACCGTGACGCCGAGTTCCTTTTCGTAGGTTCCGTCGACCTGGGCGATCTGGTTGGCTGTCGGCCACTCGAGGAAATAGGCGACGGTGATTTCAGAGGGCTGCGCCACCGCGATGGACGTCGTCAGGGCGAATGCCGCCGCGGCCGCAAGGCCGGTCGAGATGCGAGTGAGAGATGTCATGTCGGCGTTCCATTTCTGTGAGATTGACGATGGCCTGTCGAGCCGATGGAATTTCTGCCTTGTCTCCTGCGAATGCGATCGGACGGCATCGAGCCGCCTTTGGACATCTGCCCGGACGCCGAGGCTGCGAGCGGCGGCGCCAAAGACCCCGGTCAACCCGGCGGTCGGACAGTCTACGCGCTCCTGTCTCCTCCCGAGCGCTGCATTCTGTGCTTGATGCTATGTCACAAGACCGGTGGCGATTAGGTCCAAAAGCAGGATTATGATGGGTCCAGACGTCGACTATTGAGTGAGGCGACAGTGATTACGTCAATTCTGCGAGGATCACTCCGGTCGGGATTGCTATCTTCTTGCAACTCTGAAGACCCGACGTGGCGGGTCGGCGCGCTGACTGCAGGGGGCGCAGAACTCATCGGTCGCTCCCCGGGTAAATGCTAAGTGATAAGTGCGAATTCTCCAAGGAAGGCGCCTCGAACACATGGCAGGCGGTGGGTGTTCTTGAGGCAGGCCTCGAGAAACGGCGCTACGGCACATGCCTATCCGTCGCGTATGATGCCGCCGTGCCTCCGGGGGGGGGGAGGGCCAACGGACACACGAAAATTCATAGATATGAAAAATGAATTGATTATTTCACAATGACATGATCTCTTTGTTTGGAGAGGCGAGGAATGGATGGCAGACGTGTCGACAACAGCCGCAGTCGCGCATGACGGGTCCGGAGAGGCGAGCAGGACGTCGCTCGGCGCCGATTTGCGCGCTCTGCGCAAGGCGAAAGGGCTGACGCTGGCGGAGCTGGCGCTGAGCATCGGCCGCTCGGTCGGCTATGTCAGCCAGGTCGAGCGCGGCATCTCCGCTCCCGCCATCGACGACCTGCGCAAACTCGCGACGCTGTTCGGGGTGCCGCTCGGCTGGTTCTTCGTCAACGACGAGGCGCCCGAGAACGAGCGCGGATTCGTCGTGCGCGCCGGCGCGCGCCGCAAGGTCGGCAGCCAAGAGGCCGGCCTGACCGAGGAATTGCTGTCACCCGACCTTGGTGGCTCCTTCGAGCTGTTCCGTTCCGTGTTCGCACCCGGCGCCGAGCTTGCCGAAACGCAACGACGCGAAACCGAGGAAGCCGGTTATCTGATCTCCGGCGAGCTCGAACTCATCCTTGACGACCGTTGCCTGCTGTTACGGGCCGGCGACAGCTTCCGCTTCGCTCATCAGGCCTATCGCTGGCGCAATCCGGGCATCGAGCCGGCCGTCGTCATCTGGGTCATTTCCCCTCCGGTTTATTGAGGTCCCGCCATGGCCGAGCTTCCGTCCCACGCCCGCGTCGTCATCATCGGAGGCGGAGCGGTCGGCTGCTCGAGCCTTTATCATCTGGCCAAGGCGGGCTGGAGCGATCTCCTGTTGCTCGAGTCGAACGAGCTGACGTCTGGCTCCACCTGGCACGCGGCCGGCAATTGTCCGAACTTCGCCGGTTCCTGGGGCATCATGAAGATGCAGAACTACTCCAACCGGCTTTACGAGAGGCTGGGTGACGAGGCCGAATATCCGATCAATTACCATGTGACCGGCGCGCTACGCCTCGCCCATAGCAAGGAGCGGATGCAGGAATTCGAGCATGTGCGTGGCATGGCCCTCAATCAGGGTATCGCGATGGAGATGGGGATGTCCCGAAGTTTGTTGAACTTCGTTGAGCGGCGATGCCGGGTTGAAGGTTACGCGGCCCTGGAAACGGAGGCAACGGGCTTTTCA